>DATEAO010000323.1:0-13765 GCA_035288345.1 Candidatus Methylomirabilota bacterium
CTCGTGGTCCGTGGAAATGATCAGACGGGGTCTGCTGCGCCCGGAGCCTGCCGCATTTCAGGCCCAAATCGACGATCACAACCGGCGGTATCGCAGCTATATGCGATGTCTCTTCGAGTCGCTCTACCTGGACAAATACGCTCTGATGGGCGATTACGATACGATGACGACTTCAATGCTCATCGACACGGCGCTCTACTATCTCTTCGTGGCCATCCCCGTATACCGGTGGTCCGCCACGCGAGTCTTGGTGCCGCCGTTTTATCAGGACTACGCCGAGGTCGGAAATCGCCTCATCAGCTTTTACCGGCGCCGGCTGGTCTCGATCGCCAAACGCAAGAAGGCGCTGGGGATTTACGGAAACCACAACGCGGGAAAACGACCGCGCTTCGTCGGCTTCTCCCTCCGCTCTGGGGTGTATGTGATGCTGGCCCACGGGCTCCTGCGCTGGCTGAACGCCGAGGCAGCGAACGCCATGAGCTATCTGGTCGTGCCCAAGCCCATGGCCGCCCGCATGCCGATCCCGCCTGCGCCTCTCCGCCGCGAGAGTGATGCGGGGGTGCTCGGTCTGAGATTCGACTAGCAGGCCGCAGAGAACATTTCATTTTTCATGAGCCGCGCCTGGACCTACAATAGCTAAACCTCGGACTACAAAAGGGAGTGACACGCCGTTGGGTGCTTCCGGCATCGAGGTAAATGCCCACGCACCTGACATGAGGACTTCGGGGAGGACACGATGCGCTTAGCGGGAAAGGTGGCCATGGTCACGGGAGCCGGAGGAGGTATCGGCGCGGCGACGGCCAGGCGGCTGGCTGAAGAGGGAGCACGGGTCTGCGTGATCGACCTGATGGAAGACGGCCTGGCCGGGACGGTCGAGAGCATTCGGCGTACGGGTCGCGAGGTCCTGGGGCTGCCGGGTGACATCAGCCAGAAAAAAGAGGTCGAGACGATGGTCGAGCGCATCCTCAGCCAGTTCAGCCAGCTCGACATCCTGATCAACAACGCCGGCATCAATCGCGACGCCATGGTGGCCAAGATGACCGAGGAGCAGTGGGACGCGGTGCTCAACGTGAACCTGAAGGGGAGCTTCCTCTGCGCTCAGGCGGCGCACGTGCCGATGCGCGAGCAGAAGGACGGGCGCATCGTCAACACGGCCTCCATCGCCGCGCTCGGCAACATCGGCCAGGCCAACTACTCCGCCTCGAAGGGCGGCATCATCTCGCTGACCCGCACGCTCGCGCTGGAGTGGGCGCGGTACGGGATCCGCGTCAACTGCGTCTCCCCCGGCGGGACCGAGACGCGCATGATCGCGGGCATCCCTCCGGACATTCTGGAGCGGCTTAAGAAGCAGGTGCCGCTGCAGCGCATGGCCAAGCCCGAGGAGATCGCGGCAGTCCACGCCTTCCTGGTGAGTGATGACGCCTCGTTCATCACCGGCCAGGTGATCTACGTGGACGGAGGAACGAGCGTCAAGCAGCTCGCTGTGTGATCCCTCCGAGGTCAGACCAAAAAGATGAAGCGATGAACATCGCGCACAACCTGGAGCGAGCGGTCCGGTACTTTCCGGACAAGCCGGCCATTCTGTTCGAGGGCGGAGAGACCAGCTACCGCCAGTTGGAGGAGGCGGTCAACCGCACCGCGCGCGGCCTGGCGGCGCTCGGCGTGGAGATCGGGGACCGAGTCGCGCTCCTCCTGCCCAACATCCCGGCCTTTGCGATCGCCTATCTGGCCATTCAGAAGCTCGGCGCTGTCGCCGTATCGGTGAGCGCCATGCTCACAACCGCCGAGCTCGACTACGTGCTTGCCGATAGCGGGGCCAAGGCCATCTTCACCGCCGAGACCCTCTGGCCGGCGCTCGAGCCGCTGGTGGAAGAGCGGCTGCCGCGTGACCGGGTGGTGATTTGCGAGGGCGAGGTCCCCGGGGTGACAACGGTGGAAGCGCTCGGCGCGAGCCAGAAGCCGGAGTTCAAGGCGCGGGAGATGGAGCGTGACACTCCGGCGGCCATCCTCTACACCTCAGGCACCACGGGCAGGCAGAAGGGCGCCGTGCTGAGCCATGGCAATATTATCTCCAACCTGTTCACGGTCAACCGCTACCTGCGCATGTCGCCGGCCGACCGCGTGCTCGTCACCACGCCACTCTTCCACGTGGCGGCCCAGAACGTCGGGATGAACGCGGGTCTCAATGCGGCCGCCACGCTCGTGCTCCAGCGTCGCTTCGACGTGGAGCGCTGCGCCGTCGCCATCGAGGAGCACAAGGTGACGTTCATGTCGGGTGTGCCGACGATTTACATCGCCTTGCTCAATGCGAGGGTGAGACCGGAGGCGCTCTCCAGCGTCCGGCTCTTCCAGTCCGCGGCCGCCACCATGCCGGTCGAGATCGCCCGCCGCTGGCAGGAGACCTACGGCAAGACTGTCTACGAGGGGTACGGCCTCACCGAGACCTCGCCGGCCGCTACCTACAATCACGAGTATGAGTACCGTCACGGCTCGGTCGGCACGGCCGTGGACATGGTGGAGATGCGGTTGTTCGACGCGGAGGATCGCGATGTCCCACCCGGCAGTTGGGGCGAGGTGGTGTTCAAGGGACCGAACGTGATGCTGGGGTACTGGAACCGCCCGGCTGAAACCGCTGAGGCGTTGCGCAGTGGCTGGTTCCACACCGGCGATATCGGCTACCTCGATGAGGCTGGCTACCTCTACCTTGTTGACCGGGTGAAGGACATGATCAACTCCGCCGGCTTCAAGATCTGGCCGCGCGAGGTGGAGGAAGTGCTCTACCAGCACCCCGCCATCCGCGAATGCGCCGTGGCCGGTGTCCCAGACCCGGTCAAAGGCGAGATCGCCAAAGCCTACATCGTCCTGCGCGATGGGGGCACGCTCACCGAGCAAGAGCTCGATGCCTACTGCCGCGGGCGGCTGGCAGCCTACAAGGTCCCCCGCGCCGTCGCCTTCCTCGACCAGCTCCCCAAGAGCCCTGCCGGCAAGATCCTCAAGCGAGTGCTTCGTGAGCAGGAGGCCGGCCGAATGCCCGGCTGATCTGGATGCGTCGAGCCCGCGCTTTCCGATCTCTTATCGCGCTCGGTGCGCAGGTTCTCTTCTGACGTCGGGAGGTGCAGGGGACTCGTTGATCAGAGCCAAAATCTCGCGGGCGAACTGATCAGCCGAGGCGCTGACCGCCTCAACAAACACGCCATGCACGACGCGAATGAACCGGCTGCCCGCATCTGTCTCCCAGAACTGGGCGTATTCAAGTAATCGGGCATCGGAAGCGTAGCGGTAGGTGTAGAGCAGTACGAGCTGAGATGCGGCCTTCATGGGTGGGTAGAACTGCCTCCGCGCTTGCTGCAGGCCCGCCTCGATCTTCTCGGGTGTCACTGAGGGGCTCCGCGCAGCTTTCGCCATGCTCCGGGCCACGGTGAACGAAAGGGAGATGAGCAGCTCAGTGTTTTTCGTCGCGCTGTCGAGCCGATCGATGGCCGCCAGACGGGGCGACGGCGGGGGTGAGCTTTGAAGCTTCATGGCGAAGTTTCTGATCTCTTGAACCCGATCGGGAGAAGCCGCGCGAGCCTCATGCTCCACCATCTCGTGCGACAGAGGAGAGCGAAACCACGCCAAGAGCGCCGCGAGCTGGTCGGCGTCGAACCCCTCAAGAAGGCTTTTCTTGAGGGTGTGATGCAACGTGTCAGTGCGAAATGAACGCGCCACGATCTCATTCATCCGCTGCTGCGTGGAGCGGGCCAACTGCGCGCCGCGCTCCGATATCGAAGACTGAATCTGGCCGGGAATTCCCGTGATCTGGCGCTTGAGGCCCGAGAGCTTCAGGATCTCCTCCACCACGGCAGCGCGGTCCCCCTTCTCTGCCGCAGGAGGCCCTGGCGACGCCGGAGTGATCCGCGCCAGATTCGAGTAGTGGATCACGCCATGCTCGTCCACCCATCGATTGACGGCTTCAGCGTTCCCGCCGGACCCGATCACCACGCACACGACAAGACGAATGAAGTGGTGCCGCATCCCCGTCCTCCTTCTACCCGTGCCCCCGCTGTCTGGTTCGCTCCTATGACTGGAGATCGCCGGGCGCCTGAATCAATAAGGAGAAAACGTCGAGCAATCGAGGTGCCAGTCGCGGGCGGAAGGGCCCGGAGAAATGACCGTAGAGTCAGTATCTTGAGAAATCGAGAGGAAAGGAGGGTGCGGAAATTCGCCAACGAGGTGACAAAAAATCTTCGGCGTGCCTGCGTCAAGGATAGGGACGCCCGTGCACGAAGGGCCGGGCTGGAGCAGTGAGCGGTGAAGCGGTGTTACTCTGAGGGTTCCTGGCGGCGCTGTTGGCGAAGGAACTGATCGATCTCCGAGATGAGCTGATCTGCGGGCGGAAGCTCTCCTTCCGCGTCGAATCGCCGTGGATCCTCGTCCACGGATTCTATCTCTTTCGCCTCCAGCTCCCGGATGTACTTCATGATCTTCTGATTCTGCGAGACTGCTTCGTTGAGCTGAGCATCGTACTGCCGGGCTGCCTCTTCGAGATCAGTGAGGTCGAGTGAAGCGTTCATCAACCCCAACACGCGTTGCACCAGCGCCAGCGCGGCCTTCGGGTTCTCCATCCCCGACACGTAATGCGGCACGTTGGCCCACACGGTCGCAGTGGGAAGCCCGGCATCGCGACTGATGGTGTTCAGGGTCCCAACAATTCCTGTCGGCCCTTCGTAGCGCGTCGGCCTGATCCCGAGCCGCGCCGCCAGCTCGGGATCGGACGCGCCTCCCACGAGCCTCACCGGACGCGTGTGTGGCACCTCGGCAAGGAGGGCTCCAAGCGTGACGACCAACGAAACGTTCAAACGCTTCGCCAGATCCAGCACCGTCGCGCAGTAGGTCTTCCAGCGAAGGTGCGGCTCCGCGGCCACGCCAATGATCAGGTCCCTGGGAAGATCAGATCGCTGGCTCACCGAGAACTCGGTGGCCGGCCAGACGATTTCGCGCTCGGTCTCAGAACCCGGCTTGAACCTCACGTACGGTCGTGAGAGGCCGAAATGATAGAACTCCTCCGGGTCGATCTCTGCAAACTTCGTCCCGGCCACGGCCTGCTTCAGGTATCGCGCCGCCGTGGTCGCGGCCTCGGCCGCATCGTTCCACCCCGCAAAGGCCATGACCAGAAGAGGCCGGCGCAGGTTCTGGGGCGTCTCAAAGATGGTGAACAGCGACGCCATCAGCGTTCACTCACCGACCGCGATCGGGTTGCTCGGGTCTGCTTCCCATGCGTACCAGGAGCCGGCGAAATTGCTGGCACGAGGATACCCCGCCAACTTAAGGGCGAAGAGGTCAACCGCCGCGGAGACCCCGGCGTTGCAGTAACAGATGACGCGCTTATCAGGCGTGACGCCAGCCTCGGCAAAGAGTTTCTGAATCTCGGTCGGAGATTTGAAGGTCGTGAGCCGGGCATCGGTGAGGGTCCGGTAATAGACATTCACCGCTCCGGGAATGCGTCCTGTCTTCCTTCCCCGTCCGACCTCGCCCCGATACTCTTTGCGGCTCCGCGTGTCGACCACGACCGCGCGAGGGTCTGTCAGCGCTTGCCGGACCTCTTGAATCTCGGCTTTCCACTCAGGCTGCGCCACGGGCTTGAACTCCACAGGCTGGACATCGAGAATCTCGCCGGTCACGGGCCGTCTTTCGGCAGTCCATTTGGTCCAACCCCCGTTCAGCAGCTTGACGTCCGAGTGGCCATAATAGTTCAAGACCCACCAGAAGCGACACGCGACGTGGCCGCCATCGTCATCGTACACGACCACGGGCGTGCCATTGTCAATCCCGAGACGGCCGAGCACGCGCGCGATCTTTTCAGGAGGCGCCACCGTGGTTTTGATTGGCGCATCGAGATCGACGATGTCGCGGAGCCAATCCACGAACAGCGCGCCTGGGATATGGGACGCCTGATATGCCTCGCGGCTGGCGAGATACCACGGCTTTGGTTGGTCCTCAGGTTTGATGATGCCGCGAATGTCAACGATCCGGAGATTCGGGTCGGAGACATGCTCGGCAAGCCACTCGGTCTCTATCAGGAATGCATCGCTCCGCTCCGACCGTCCCATATGGTCTCTTCCGTGAGTTGAGTCTAACACAAGATGGTTGAACCCGAGGTCGGAATGGGGTAAAAAGTGTCAGTAGGCAGGCCGTTATTGGGCAACCCGCCGCATCATGCGCAAGCGAGCGCGTGCTCCAGTTGAGTGAAACGTGTGTCAGGGCGGAATTGCGGGTGGAACCTAGCGGGGTGGAGCGAACAATACACGAGGAGGCAACCCATGCGTAAAGGCACGGCATTTGCACTCATACTCGGTGTCGGTGTACTGGCAAGCGGCTGCGCCACAAGCGCGGAGTGGGCCGAGTGGCGCGCCCACCCGACTCACTTTGCGTCAAACCAACACCTGGGCTTCTCGGTCCGCCACACCGGCGAGAGCCCAACACCGAGCGTTCGGAGAGGTGACATTGACGCCGCTCAAAAGGAGTCGTGGTGGGGGAAAGCGATTCTGGTGAGCCCCGACCAGATCTTCGAAAACTGAGGAGTGCGTATGTTCGAGAGTTGGACAAGGCGGAGTAGTGTTGGTGCGGTGTTTGTCGCTCTGCTGGCGAGCGCGACGCTGGTGCTCGCCGATGAGAAAATTATCCCAACCGAGCAGTACAACACCGAGAAGGCTCGCGCGCTTGCGAAAACCTACGAGGGACACTTGCGTCACCTCTCAGACACGATTCCGCACTGCTATCCCTGGGTAGCCATCCAAAAGGCCGGGCTTGGCTTCCGAAAGCCCAAAGGCTCCGCCAACGACGACCGGTACCTGAGCGTGTGGGTGTGGGTCGAGCAATACTACACGCCGGAGTTCGCCGCCACGCCGCGCGACGGTCGGGCGTCAGCAATGTTCCAGCGCTACGGCCTCGATCTGCTGAAACGCCTCGCGAGCCACTCTGGGTTGCTCGCTGATCCCTCGGTCAAAGGATTTGCCGTTGTGCTCTCGTGGCAGAAGCCGGTCGCCTCACTCCCTCCAGGCGCCCAGCCCCTTGGCGAGACGCTGGCGGTCTTCATGGAGAAGGAGAAGGTCCAAAAGTTGTTCAAGCGACAGATCTCACCGGCTGAGTTCGTGAAGGCGAGCTTCGTGAATACTTTTGAAGGCAAGCAAGAGCTGGGGACGATCCCGCTTTCGTTGCACCACAACTCGCAGGTCCAGCATCTCGTGAGTCCCGACCCGCCAGACGCCTCCGCGCAGTGCTGAGCGCGAGCGGTTAACGTTCGGCCGTCACGCCGCGCGCGGATTTTCTCAACCCTCTACGGGATGCCCAGCCTTGCTCTGGGGGGATGGGGGAGCGCGACTGCGTGCTCTTTGTAGAGCTGGCGCGCAAGCTGAGTCTGATAGTGCAGGGCCGAAAAGAGATCACGGATCGCGGCCTGATATGAGCTCATGATGTCCGACGTGACGTCCAGGACATCCCACCGATCAAGATCGATCGTCTGGACCTCCAGCCCTGGCTGATAATTTCTGAGCTCCGCGACCTGAAGACAGGCTTTCCCCCGTCTCGGCTGGTCGGTCACAAGAACAAAGTAGAGCTCCGGCCATTTTGACCGTTGCTCGAAGATGGAAGTGGCCCCCTTTTTCGCCTCGTCTTTGAGAAACGACTCGATGTCGAAGCGGAATCTCACCTCGAGATGGAAGAGGCGGTACAGCCCGGGATGCTTCGCGCGAAACACCACAAAGTCCGGTGTGTACTCGCGCGGGTTCTGCATCAAACCAGGAAGACTGTTTTCTCTCCCCGCGCGGCAGACCTGATAGCCTGCCTCTCGAAGGATCGCTTCGACTATCGCCTCCCCTATTCGACCTTTGATATTGTTGATCTGCCCTTCAGTCACTTACGCGCTCCTTCCGCCGGGATGACCCTCTTTGTCTTTTGCGTCTGACAGCTTTCGACAGAGCAATTTCTGGGAGAACGGGTACCTCTCACGGTCATTCACCAGCTCTGTCAGGGCCTTCAGGCCTCATCGCAATCTCTCGAAACTGTTGGAGGTTCAACGTCAGGAACGCCCCACAGCTTCGCGCCCTCATTAGATAGAGTGCATGGGCAATGCCAGCAGGCGAGCCGCAGGTGCGTGACGAGAAACGTGGTTGACTTGACGCAGGCGGTCCACCCCTGGCACGGTGTCGGGCCTTACGGGGTCCGGAGACTAGGGGAAGCAGTGCCTGCCCAAACCGACCCGTAGGGCCGGCGATAGCGGCCAGAAAGGGGCATGAATCGTGAAGCGAGGAACGAGTGTCATCCGCGTTGTTCTCATCCTCACTCTCGCGCTCTGGCCGATTGCGGCTTGGGCCCAGCAGGCCACCACTATTCGATTCGGTCACGTTGGATTCCCGGGCTCACTCTTTGATATGGTGGCTCAGGAGTACGCCGGACGGGTCAACGCCGAACTCAAAGGAAGGGTTGAGGTCAAGGTCTTCCACTCGAGCCAGCTCGGGACCGACGAGCAGATGATCAAGGGGATCAAGATCGGCGCCCCCGAGATGTTCATGCCTTCGACGGTCATGAGCACGGTGGACGGGAAATACGGCCTCTTCGAGATGCCCTATATCATCGTCAACCGCGCCCACATGAAGAAAGTCTCGGAGAATAAGCAGCTCCAAAGCGCGCTCTTCGAGGGGCTGCCTGCCAAAGGAATACGAATTCTCGGAGTGTGGGAGAACGGTTTCCGCCATGTCACTAACAACGTGGGGCTGCTGGCGGGAGAGATCTTCTACCTGGAAGACCTGGCCCGCGACTGCACCCAGGATGGCGTCTACGAGTTTATGTTCGTGGCGCCGCCGCTTCCGATCACCGGCGCGGTGGGTTCACCGATCAACCCGCTCGCGATCAAGTGAGTGGTCCCCCATTCCGGGCATCTGCCGAATGGCTACGGGACACCGTGGGGCTCGTGGGCCGAGGACGAGACTTTTCCCGAGAGACTGGACGCGGGAACGTTACCAGCGCGGATCGGAACTGCCAGGGCCACTGGCCGCGCTGAAAGCTCACATGGGGCCAGGGCTACATGCCGAGATAGTACCGTTTCACCAGCTCGTGCTCGCTCAGCTCCTTCGTGCTCTGCCCCTCGAACGCGATCTCCCCGTGGACGATGATGTAGCCCCGATCCGCGATCTTCGTCGCCTGGTTGAAGTTCTGCTCGGCCATGAGCACCATGAGGTGGTATCTCTCTTTCAGCTCTTTGATCTTGGCGATCACCCGGCTGACAAAGATCGGTGCGAGCCCCAGCGAGGGCTCGTCCACGAGCAGGATCTTGGGGGCTGACATGAGCGCGCGGGCCAACGCCAGCATCTGCTGCTCTCCGCCGCTCATGCTTCCCGCGAGCTGTCGCTTCCGCTCCCGCAAGATTGGGAACGCCTGATAGCAGAACTCCAGGTTGCGCGCGATCTCCTTGCGCGCAGCCGTCCGATAGGCGCCGAGCAGAAGGTTTTCCTCCACGGTGAGCCTCGGAAAGAGCCTGCGTCCCTCCGGCACCAGGGTAATGCCGAGGTTGACGATCTCTTCCGGTGCCTTGCCCACCAACCCGATGCGCTGGCCGTCGCGCTCAAGGGAGATCTCACCGGTATCGGGCCGGACCATTCCCATGATGCACTTCATGAGGGTGCTCTTCCCGTTGCCGTTCGTCCCCAGCAGGACGACCGTCTCACCTTCCCTCACCTCGATGGAGAGGCGGTGAAGCACCCGCACCCCCCCATAGCCGGCGTCCACATTCTCGACGATAATCCTACTCGCCAAGGTACGCTCTCTCCACTTCCTTGTTGCGCATAATCTCCTCCGGGGTTCCTTCGGCGATCTTTTCCCCGGCGTCGAGGACGGCGATCCGCTCCGAAAAGCGCATGACCGCCCTCATGATGTGCTCGATCATGATCACCGTGATTCCGTGTTCGTTGAGCCGGAACAGGATGGTCAGGACATCGTCCACTTCAGCGCTCGAGAGCCCGGCCATGGCTTCGTCGGAGATCAGCAGCTTTGGCTTCGCCGCCATGGCCCGGGCCAGCTCCAGCTTCCTCATCTCGATCTGGGTGAGCCCGGTAGTCAAAACGTTGGCTTTCGAATCGATGCCGATGGCTTGAAGGATCTCCATGGCCTCCGCGGCGACGTCGGCCGTGTGGGAACGCGCGGGCGCCGCGTACTCCAAGGGAATGCACAGATTCTCCAGCACTGTCATGCTGGTGAACGGCTTGGGGATCTGAAAGCTCCTCACGATCCCCAGGCGGGTGCGCTGGTGCGCGGGAGCGTTCGTGATCTCCTTTCCCCCAAAAAAGATTCTCCCGCCATCGTTGCGAAGGGCGCCGGAGATGCAGTTGATGAGCGTGGTCTTCCCCGAGCCGTTCGGACCGATGAGCCCGAAGCGCTCACCTTCTTTGACTTGAAGGCTCACCTTGGTGAGCGCGTTGAAGCCGCCGAAGCGCTTCGTCACGCTCTGGGCGTCGAGCAGCATCAGACCGGGCATCGGGCCAGACGTCAAGCGCTCCGTCTGCGCATGAGTCTTTTCGCGAGCCCGACGATCCCTTCAGGCGCCAGGATGACGAAACCGACCAAGACCACGCCCACGATCAACAGATTGAGCGCTGACGAGATCGTCACTGTCGCCACCTGCTGCGCAGTCCCGAGCAGCACCGCCCCGATGACCGGGCCCATCCAGGTTGTCGTCCCGCCGATCATCGGCATGGCCAGGCTGTTGACGCCATAGTCGAGGTTGAACGCGGACGAAGGCTCCACGAAGGTCAGGTAGTAGGGAAAGGGCGCGCCGGCCACCCCCATCAAGAAGCCACTCACCGTCGTGGCGAACACTTTCAGCTTCAGGGTCGGCACGCCCATGCACTCGGCCGCCTCCTCGTTGTCACGGATAGCGGCGAGCCCCCTGCCGATCCAGGAGTGCTCGATCCACCAGGCCACGGCCACGGCGACGACCGCGAGCAGCACCATCACCGCGAAGAGGAATTCCACATAACTCGTAAAAAACAGAACGGCCCGCGGCCTGATGATATTGATCCCTTTTGCCCCGCCGACGTATTGCCAGTTGATCACCATGGTTTGCAGCACGACCGCGAGCGCCAGTGTGGCGATCGCGAAGAAGACGCCCCTGAGCCTCAGCGTGAGGTATCCGATGCCCAACCCCAAGAGACCGGAGACAAGGCCGCCCGCGAGAATGAGCAACGGCAATGGAGCCGCGAACGCTTTGATGAGAAAGATAGAGGTGTAGGCGCCCAGGGCGAAAAAGGCCGCGGTGCCGAAGTTCACATAGCCGGTGTAGCCACCCAGGATGTTCCACGCGGTGGCCAGGACAATGTACTGGAGGATCACGTAGCTCGCGAAATAGAGATACGGGTTTTTCACGACGCGCGTGAGCGCGAACCCCAGCAGCACAATGACAATGGCCAACGCCAGAAGCCACTTGTTCTTCAACGCTACCTCCCGAGGAGCCCTGCCGGGCGGACCGCGAGCGCAAGCAGGAGGATTCCGAACGAGACAGCCGGGGACCAGGAGGGGCCGTAAAACGTTGAGGTGAGGCTCTCGACCACGCCGAGGACGAGACCGCCCAGGAGCGTGCCGGCGACACTCCCCATCCCGCCCAGCACGGTGATGGCGAAGACCCGTCCGATGTATTCGCGGCCGATGGAGGGCTCGACCGGCCCGATCATGATGAGCAGCGCGCCGGCCAGGCTCGCCGTCGCGATCCCGACCCCGAAGGCGATGGTCTTGATCCTCATGGGGTTCGCCCCCATCAGACGGATCGCCAGGCTATCCTGGGAGACCCCCATGATCGCCCTGCCGTAAAAACTCCTCGAGAGAAAGAGGGAGAGTGCAAGGGTCATGAGCACGCCGACAACGCAGGGCACCAATAGGCGCATCGCAATTCCGATGCCCTTGAAGCGGATGGACTGGCCGATGTAGGCGGCCTCAACCAGGCGGTAGTCGACGCCGTACTTGAGGAGGAGCGAGACTTCGATGATGAAGAGCAGTCCGAAGAAGAAGACCAGCCCCCGCAGCGGGTCCTCGCCTTTCTTCTCGAAGCTGGCGTAGTAGATCCAGTAGACGATGACACCGAGGAGATAGAAGATCGGCGTGAAGATCAGCCCGGTGACGATGGGGTCGTACCCATAGGAGACGTTCATCACGTACGCCGCATAGGAGCCGAGGATGATGAAGGCGGGGTGGGCGATATTCACAACGTCCAATAGCCCGAAGGCCACGGAGATCCCCAAGCTCACGGCGGCATAGAAACCGCCGAGGAGGAGCCCCGCGATGAGCGCGTTCAGCAGCAGCTCGACGGAAAACATAGGTCGTGTCCGGACACAGAACAAGGGCGCGCCCCTTTCTCGGACGCGGCCCTTGTTCGACGTCGGGATTTACGTGCTACGGGTTCGCCTTGGAATAGGGGTAGATCAAGTTGCCGGACTTCAGCTCTTCGGGATAGAGCACCACCCGCTTCCCGGGCTTCATGAACTGATCCAGGTCAGTCGCTGTAATGTTCTGGAACTGCACCTGGAGCACCCGGGACTTGGCCCACTCACCGTTCGAGCCGAACTTCACCTTACCGACGATGGTGTCGAACTCGCGAGCGCGGATGTACTCGCCCACCTTCTTCTGGTCCAGGCTCTTGGTGGCCTCGATGGCCTGGCCCAGGACCTCAAGGTAGGCGTAGGCAAATGGCGGCAGGTAGTGGCCCAGGGGATCAACGCCTTCCTTCCATGCCTGAGCCTGGTATTTCTTCAGGAACTCCTCGATCCCGCGGAATCTCAAGGTGGGCTCTGGCACCCAGAAATCGTAGTTCACGATGCCGTTGAGCTTCGGACCAAGCTTTGTCAGAAGCGCGGCGAATTGCAAGCCGACCATCCCGCCTCCCATCAGCTTCGGCTGCAGGCCGACCTCGTGCGCCGCCAGGACCATGCCCGCGGAATCCGGAGGATACGACGCGATGAACACGATATCGGGGTTGGCGGCCTTGATGGCCCTCACGACCGGTGTGAAATCCACCGCGGTCGGCGGGTAGGTGTTGTCGTAGACGACCTTGAGACCAAGCCTCTTGACGTTCTCCCTCGCGCCGGCCAGGGCGTTCTGAGCAAACTCGGCGTCGGCGCCCACAAGCGCGACGGTGGTCGGCTTCGGACTCTGCTTCATCCCGACCTCGAAGAAGCCCCTGGTCCAGTCAACCGCCGGGTCCGGGCCGGAGGGCATAATCTGGAAATAGTAGGGGTAGTTGGTCTTCTGATTATTCGCAAGCCCGAAGAGCCCCATGAACACAAGCCCGCGCTCCATCACGATCGGCAGCGCCGGGGCGATCAGGTTCGTTCCGTAGGCGGAAACGACAAAGTCCACCCTGTCCACGTCGAGCAGCTTGGTGTAGATCCCGGGGACGGTCGCCGGCTTGGTCTGGTCGTCGTAGTAAATCAACTCCACGCGCCTGCCGAGGAAACCGCCCTTCTTGTTGACATCCTCCTTCCAAATCTGCATGGCCATCAAGGCGGCCTTCCCATTACCGGCGAGGCCGCCGCTGAGCGCCATGCCGAAGCCGATCCTGATGGGTTGGGCGGTCTGCGCCCCGGCGGCCCAGGCGCCCGAGAGGACGAACGCCCCGATCAGCGCCGCGATCAGGGCCCACGCTCGAATTCCGTACGTCCAACGTCGCATCATCGGTTTCTTCTCCCCTGGCACCACCCCGCCACGTTTTCGGGCCCGTTGAATACCCTATACCATCGCCTCATCT
>DATEAO010000324.1:0-19307 GCA_035288345.1 Candidatus Methylomirabilota bacterium
TAGCCCCCTTGACACGAACAGTGTCAAGGACCGCGCCGCAATCAGCGGGGGTTCGGCCTTTTTCGATCGGCTTGTCCGATCGAGCTGAACGGAGGCAGTTGGGCGTGCTCCCTTCCGAGGGCTTCACTTTAATTGAACTGATGGTGGTGCTCTTTATCATGGCGATCGTCTCTGCCATCTCTGCCCCGTCCGTGGGGCGCGGAATGGAGGGCCTCCGGGTGCGTTCAGAGGTTCAGGGGATCGTCGCCTTTCTTCGACACGGTCGTCAGCAGGCGATCACGAAAGTCCACTCGTATACCGTCACGTTTAATTCGGTCGCTCATGCCTTCTCCCTTACCGAAGAAGATTCGGACACCGTTCAGTCGAGTCGTCCCGTCAGCTCGTCTATTCGAATCGTGGCTGATCAGCTATCGATCGTATTTTCGCCGCAAGGCTTTTCGACGGGCGGGAGCCTTCTTCTCGAAGGCGCTGGCGGCCGGAGTTATCGGATCACCGTCCATCCACTGACCGGACGGGTGACCAGCACACGGGTCGGATGATGCGAATGGGACCGGGGTTCGGGATTCGGGGTTCGGGATTCGCAAATCGAGAATCGGGATTCGGGATTGGGGATTCGAGGGTCACCAATACCGGTTCCCGGTTCCCGCACCCCGATCCCCGCGCCGTGGCGAGAAGCGAGCAGATCAAGGCCCGAGAGAAGAGGAACCCCGAGGCGTATGCGGTATACGTTGAGGGGTTCCGACGACCGAGAACGAAGAGATGCGAAGCTTATCGTCGCGGCGCCCGAGGGTTTACGCTGCTCGAGGTCATGGTGGCGCTGGCGATCATGAGCATTGCGATCGTGACAATGATTCAGCTCTTCGCTCAGGGGATCCGGCTTCTCAAGAGCGGCGGTGACCACCAGCGGGCCGTGCTCCTGGCTGATCAGAAGCTCAGGGAGGTTGGAAGTGTCACTGAGGGAATCGAGGAAGGCGAGGAGGATTCCTTCCGGTGGGAGCGTCGCATCACGAAAGTGCCTGAGCCAGACGGTTCTCCTGAAACGGTAGCCGTGAATCCTCTTCATACTTATCAGGTGAGCATAGAAGTGCGCTGGGGCAAGGGGAAGGTTCTGGAAGTGGCCACGCTCCGCACCGCCCGCGAGGAAACGCCGTGAGCCGGGGTTCGGGGTCCGGGGTCCGGGGTCCGGAGTTGGGGGTCCGGAGTGCGGAGTGCGGAGTGCGGAGTGCGGGGTTTGCGCATTGGGCGATCCCCGAACCCCGAACCCCCCCGCAGACTTCGCGAAGCAAAATCTGGACGCGGGGGCACCCGTGGCCAGGTTTGGGTCCCCCAAACCTACGGGTGCCGAACCCCGATTCCCGCGGCTTCACTCTGCTCGAAGTAATGATTGCGCTGGCGATTCTGGCGACGCTGATGGTGATTCTGTTGGCAGGGTTTCGGATCGGGATCAGCGCCTGGGCTCAAGGCGAGGAGCGTGCTGAAATACACCAGCACCTGAGGAGCCTCTCCGAGCTCTTCTATCGGTCGCTCAACTCAGCCTATCCGTATAAGGCCAGGCCGAAGGAGGGTGAAGAACCGCTCGTTCTCTTTCAAGGGGCCGCGGATGAGGTGAGCTTCGTCACGCTCACGCCTCCGTTCCCCGGTGAGGCCTCGATTGCGTTCACAGCGGTCCGTTTCACGTTTCAGCAGGGTGCGGAGAGCGGGCTCGCCGTCCGTCAGAAACTACTTCCCAACGAGGAGCCCTTTGGGAGCTTCCCTGCCCTGCTCGTCGATCCGGAGGTCGTGGGGGTCGCGTTCAAATACCAGAACGCATCAGGAGAGTGGGAGGAGTCCTGGGACGGCGCGGCTGAAAAGAAGATCCCCTTAGCGGTCCAGATCGAGCTCCAGCGTCGCGTGCGTGGGAGAGTCGAGAGCCTTGCACCGCTCACGATCGCTCTCCAAGCGAGCCAACCATGACAAACCACTCTGATTGCAGCGCGGGCACCCGGGCTGCGCCACGCCCGCGCTCCTACAGAAATCAGCTCCGAGGGAAGGTTCGGAATGGGGCCGTCGAGGCCCCTTCTGAGGGTGAGCGCGGCTTTGCGCTTCTCGCGGTCATGTTGGTGCTCGGGTTCTTCGGGATCATCGCGGCGGAGTTCGCCTTCTCGATGCGGCTCGAGGCGACAATGGCTCGCCACTTCAAAGAGGAGATCGTGGCTCAGCACCTGGCCGAGGCCGGTGTTCAGCAAGCGATCCGGGAATTCGCCGCCGCGGCGACCCAGCCCGCGCTCGATCGAGATGGTCAGCTCGTCTTTTACAAGGACGGCACAAAGGCACTCACGGCCCCAGAACGAAAGGACGTGGCGTTGGGCCAGGGGCGATTCAGCTACCGAATCAGCGACGAGGAGTCTCGGATCAATCTGAACACCGCGCCTCCTGATGTTCTCGGCCGGTTGCTCGGCAGCCTCGGCGTCGACAAAGACGAGCGTGACACCATTGTCAGCTCGATCCAGGACTGGAAGGACCCCAACGAGCTCTATCGACTGAATGGCGCGGAGAGCGATGACTACTACCTGAAGCTCCCCGTCCCGTATCGTTCGAAGAACGCCAATTTCGACGTGGTGAGCGAGCTGCTCCAGGTGAAAGGGGTCACCCGGCAGATCCATGACGGAACAACCGAGCAGCCTGGGCTCGCGGAATTCCTCACCGTGGTCGGGACCGGCCAGGTGAACATCAACACCGCCTCTGAGACCGTGCTCAAAGCGCTGGGTCTCTCAGAGGCTGAAATCAGCGAGATCCAGCAGACGCGCGAGAACCAGCCGTACATACGTACCACTATTTCTCGTTTCGGAGGACGGGGCCTTGTCACGGAGGCACAGCACTTTCGCGTTGAATCGATCGGGCTCGTGGACGGCCAGCCGCGCTACCGGATCTCGGCTGTGATCCAGCGGAAGCTCGACGCCAGTGGCGGATTCATTCCCGTTACTCTGTCGTGGCACACCTCACCTCGCTTCTCCCGTCTCCCATGATCCCCACGAGCTCCGTCATCGGTCTAAATTTCTCCGACAGTCGTTTGAGTGTCGTGACGGTGTCCCGCGGTCGAGTGACGCAGGCCTTTACGCTCGAGCAGGGGGAAGAGCTGGCCCAGCTCTTCAAGGCCGAGCTGGAAGCCCGCAAGGTCAAAACACGCAACCTGTGCGTGAGCGTGCCGAGGGCCTGGGCCGTGGTCAAAGAGATCGAGCTTCCCCCGGCCGTGGGCGAGAACCTCGACCAGATGGTGCAATTCGAGCTGGAGCGCCACCTCCCGTTCCCTCTTGAGGACGCGCTCTACGTTTGGAAGCCCACCGCCCCCCCCCTCAAGGACTCGCCCCGGAGAATCCTGATAGTCGCCGTGGAGCGGCGGATCATTGATCAGGTCTGTAAGCTCGCTGATGATCTCGGGCTCCGTCTCCTCTCCATCGACCTGGCCCCGCACGCGCTCCTCTCGCTCGTCGAGCCGCCCAGAAGGGGCACGCGAATCGCGGCGTTGCACCTGGTGGATGGCAGCGCAGATCTCACCTTCCTCGAAGGCAGAGAGCTGAGGCTGAGCCGATCCGCTGCGGTCACGGACAGCACGGATGAGGCGCTCGCAAGAGAGGTTCAGCGGAGTCTCACGTTGCTCCGGTGGAACGGCCTGGATGCGATTTGGCTCTCAAGCGACGCGGCCCAGCCGCCCTCATCGCCAGATCTATCGGCTTTCGGAACGAATGCCGAGCCCCCGCCGTACAAGCGCGACGTCCTGAGAAATCTTCCCCTGCTCGCCGAGCAGATCCCGTTGGGGCTCGGGCTCCCCGCGTTCGCCGCCGCGTTCGGCCGCCGCCCGCAACTGAACCTCTTGCCGATCGAACGGCGCCCCAGGCGGCCGCACTGGAGCCACGTCGCCACCGCCGCCTCTTTTGCGGTGACCGTTGTCCTGGGTGTTGGCGTGCTGCTCTCGCAGAATTACGTGCAGCAGCGGCAACTCTCACGGCTCAACCAGACCCTCACCGCGATTGACCCCGAAGTCAAGGCGGTGGAGAAGCTCTCCGCAGAGCTTGATCGGAGCCGCAAGCTGCTGGCCACGCTCAAAGAGGTCGAGCGTGGTGGAATTCAGCCTCTCGCGATTCTCAAAGACCTGACCGAGCTGGTCCCCCAGGAGGCCTGGCTCACCACCCTCACCATGGACACGAAGGGCGTGGAGCTCACGGGCCAGGCCACCGTGGCGAACCAGCTCATCCCGATCCTCGAAAACTCCTCCCTGCTGGAGCGAGTGGAGTTCGCCTCCCCGGTCACCAAGGGGCGGGACAAAGAGCAATTCAGAATCCGCGCCGGCTGGGAGCAGAAGCTCGTAGCTCCGCCACCAGCCGCGAAACCGGGACGAAAAGATGGCGCTAAAACGTCGTGAGCAGCAACTGATTAGCCTCGCCGGCCTCGTGGCATTCTGCGTGCTCGGATATCTCTACGTGGTGGAGCCGCTCCGAACTCGCATCGCTACGGACCAAGAGCGGATCCCGGTCCGTGAGAAGATCCTCGCGAAAGCGCGACAGACCATCGCGCAAAAAGAACTGCTCCGACGCGAGCTCGAGGAACTTTCGCACACAATTGACGAGGCCAAGACAAAGCTCCTGCCGGGAAGTACCCCGGCGCTCGCCGCGTCGGAGCTGCAGACCCGTGTGAAGGGGTTCTCGGCTGACACCGGCGTGGAGGTGCGGAGCGAGCGGGTCTTGCCGACCGTCGAGCGGGGCGAGTTGCTCGAGGTCCCGTTGGAGATCACGGTCTCGAGCGGCATCCGTGAGCTGGCCAGCCTGCTCGATCGGCTTCAATCGGCCGACAATCTCTTGACCCTCTCGGACGTGAAAGTGAGAGTCGTGAGCATTGGTCAGCCCAAAGAGCTTCTGACCACGCTCACGATTTCCGGATATATTCTCTCCCCCAGTCAGCCACCGAAGTCTGGCGACAAAATCACGGCTCCATCGAAAGGATAGGCAATGGCTCGGCGGTGGCTCGTGCTCAATATTCTGCTGCTCGCGACATCCGCGGTCCTGGCGTTCCAAATTGTCCGCATCGTGAGTTCGACTCGCTCGCTCCCGCCTGAGGCAGCCGCGCCTGCCGTATCGCCCGCGCCGAAAGAGGAGCCGGCGGCGCCACGGCCGACGCTGACGGCCTATAGCGTCATCCCGGCGCGAAATCTCTTCAACGCTTCGCGCAGCGAAACCGTCTCGGTGGGGCCAGGACAACCGGCGATTCAGTTCCCCGCTCTTCAGCTCCATGGTGTGGTCGTCGGGGAGTCAGGACGGACGGCCTACCTCGAAGACCCTTCGACCAAGCGCACGCATGGCTATCGCGTCGGAGACTCGATTTCCACGGGACGAATCGAACGGATCGAGCCTGATCGCGTGACCATCTCGAGGGGAGAAGGGGCCCCAACGGTTGAAGTGCTCCTCCGGGACCCAAGTCGGCCAAGGCCCGCTGCGCCCATCTCGCCTGCTTCTCAGACCCAACCGCCGCAATTCCCTTCTCCAGTTCCAGGCGTTACCGGGCCGCCGCCGCCTGTGCCCCAGCCGGGACGACCGCTCACTCCTGGGGTCCTCAGGCGCCCGGGGGGGATGCCATTCATTCCCCAACCCGCACCAACGCAATGAGAAGCGTGTTGGACAGCTCAATGATCAGATTGCTGGGTTCACTCCTGGTACCGTTTCAACACTCAGTCCCGACTATTCCGTTGCGCCCGATCTCAGGTGTCCACGGCCGATTACTACGTTCGAATGGGGCGACTCTAGTTGGAACGGCACTGGCGATCGTGCTGGCCGGATGCAGCGTCTCTGCGTCTAGAGTCTCGCCTCTCCCTACAACACCATCTGCGTCGCCCCGTGAGACGAGCCCGTCGCCCATCCAGCTGGCCCAAGCCCAGGCACCAACGCAGCCTCCGCCGCCGGTCCCGATCCCGGCGCCACAGCCGACTGCGCCACCTCCGGCTCCGCCCACTCAGCCGCCGCCACCGCCACCAGCTCAGATCACTCCTCCGGCTCCGGCGCCTGCGCCTTCCCGCCCCACCGCGCAGCAGGGGCGCTTTGTGGTTCTGAACTTTGATAACGCCGATATCGAGGTGGTGATCCACGCGGCGAGCGAGATTGTCGGGTTCAACTACGTGCTGGCGCCGGATGTGCGGGCGAAGGTCACCGTTCAGACGAGTCAACGGATTCCCCAGGACGACGTCTTCAACGTGCTCCTCGCGATCCTGGAAGTCCACGGCCTCACCGCGGTGAAATCCGGGAACCTCTACAAGATTGTGAGAATCGGCGCGGCCAAAGAGCGTCCGGTGCCCACCGTGGTGGGCGCCGAGCCCGATCCGCAACGGACCGGTGACGAGGTGATCACCCAGATCGTTCCGCTCCGCTACGCATCGGTCGTGGACGTCGGAAATCTGCTCCGCTCTTTGATCTCGCGCGAGGGAAATCTGATCGCTCACCGCGAGACCAATCTATTAATCATCACGGATTCAGCATCAAATATCCGTCGGCTTATTCAGATTCTTACGTTGCTGGACGTTGAGGTGACCCTGCAAGAGCTGCAGATTATTCCCATCAAGTTCGCTGACGCCCCAGAGATCGCCGGCCTCCTCAACCAGCTCTTCTCAACGGGACGCCTTCGCCCCGCGGCAGTGCCGGGTGTTCCAGCTCCGCCAATACCACCCGCGGCACCGGGGCAGCCGTCCCGGGCGCCGGGAGCGCCGGAGATCTCAGGAGGGCCGGATCGTCCGCCATTGATCGTGGGGGAGCGACGGTCCAACTCTCTGATCGTTCACGCCAGGAAGCACGAGATGGAGCTGATCCGGAAGCTGATCACTCAGCTTGACGTGGACGTCTACGGCGGGAAGCGGGTGTTTGTCTACTACGCGGAGAACTCGAAATCGAAGGACCTCGCCGCCACGCTGAACGCCATCTATGGCCGCGAGGCCCAGCCGAGACCAGTAGCGGAGCGTCCACCCACTCCGCCTGGGCCAGGACAGCCACCTCCTCCACCGCCCCCGCGCACCCCGCCGCCTCCGCCGCGCGCCGAGGGGGACGCCGGCGAGCTTGGGCTCGCCGATGGCGAAGTGCGCATTGTCGCCGATGAAACCACCAATGCCCTGATCGTTACGACGTTTCCTCGAAACTGGCCTCAGATCGAGGAAATAATCAAGAAGCTGGACCGGATGCCGAAGCAAGTGCTCATCGAGGTGCTGGTGGCTGAGATCATCTTGACTGACAAACTCTCCATGGGACTCGAGTGGGCCTTGAAGAGCGGCGGCTCCGTGCACATTGGTGGAAAGATCTTCAGACTCGACGCTGCGCAGTCGGCCTCGGGCAAGGCGCTCCCGGCTTTGGGCACAACATTGCCCAGCGCGTTCTCGATCTTGGCTGCCAGCGATAAGATCATCGCAATGATCAACGCTCTTGCTTCGGATAGCAGGGCAAATGTCCTCTCCAGCCCCTCGATCCTGACCTCGGAGAATAAAAAGGCCACCATCAACGTCTCGGAATCCGTGCCGATCCTTACGGGCCAGATCGCGACTGCAACAGCAGGGACCGCAACGGGGGCGTTCGCTCAGACGATCGAGTATAAGGACGCGGGAATCGTGCTGACCGTGACTCCAAGGATCGGAGAAAAACGGACTGTGGCGCTCGACATCAAGCAAGAGGTGAACGATTTCGGAGCGGTGGAGGACCTAGGAGGAGGGACCAAATCGCGGAGAATCACCAAGCGGGAGGCCGATACCTCGGTGGTCATCGCTGACGGCCAGACTTTGGTGCTAGGCGGTTTGATTAAAACGAAGCGGGATGAAGGGCGCACAGGGATCCCGTTCCTGAGCCGGATCCCGATCCTCGGCCTGCTCTTTGGCTCGAGAGACAACAACTTCGAAAAGACCGAGCTGATCATCCTGATAACCCCCAGAGTGGTCACAAGCCCCGAAGAAGGCAGGCGTATCACGGATGAGATGAGGCAGCGCACGCCCGAGGTTGAGCAGTCGATCAAGGACGCGGCCAAGCCCCCGCTCTCTCAGCCACCCCAGCCTTCACAGCCTTAGATTTTGGATTTGAGATTTTGGATTTGAGCTGAAGGCTGATCGCTGACCGCTGATTACTTCAGGTTCGCGACCGCGCGGAGCGTGGGGCGAGAGCGATGGCGGGCAAGCGTCTTCGCGTACTCTTCCCGCTTCGTCTCGAGCAGCTCCATCGTGGTCTTGAAGCCGCTCTCAATAGCCTCGCGGCTGTACTCGAAGCTCATGGTCGAGTTCGAGAAGAGCAGGAGGTCCCGCGGGCTCGCCTCGATGAGCAGCAGATCGACGTCAGGATGCTCGACCTGGAGCTGCCGGAGCGCGGACTCGAGCAGCCTGCGTGATGTGATGCGGGCGCTTTGCTCCAACACGTATCTGAGGCCCCGCTGGTACAGGTGGCCGTTGCCTTCCCTCGCCGAGCTCCGGCGCTCCACGAGAGGGACAATCGGGTTGATCACCACCACGAGGTCAGCCCCGTTGGCAATCGCGATGTCCGCGTGCGCCACGTGCCCGACCCCCCCGTCGATGTAGTCGCGTCCGCCGATGCCGTAAGGTTCGAAGAAGCCCGGAATCGCCGAGGACGCGGCAATCGCCTGGGAGATCGGAACGCTCGCCAGCGCGCCGTCCCCGAAGATCACCCGCTCCGCGCGATCCAGGTCGATCGCGGGAACGTAGAGCTTGTGCGTCAGTCCTTCGAACCGGTTCGACAGCCCTTTGGCCTCAAACATCTCGCGGACAAATTTTTCGAGCTCATCAAGCGCGTACAATCCAGGCGGGAGGTCTCGCTGGACCCGGCCAACGAATTCCTGAAACGACGGACCGATTCCTTTGAGGAGATGTTTGGCAACCGTCTTGACGATCGTCGCGCCTCTGCGAAGCAGCCGGCGCCCGGCCTTCTGCCCCAAGACATGGTGCCGTTTCAGGTTGTAAGGATCGAGGGAGCCGCTGCTGATCGTCTGAGCAAGCGCCTCGGGCGTCACACCATTGGCCACCAAGCTTGCCACCAGCGAGCCCGAGCTGGTGCCGATGTAGATGTCGAATTCATTGGTCCGGAAGCCCGGGAGCGCCTGGTCAAGCGCCGCCAGGCACCCGACTTCAAACATCCCCCCGGTCACCCCACCCCCTGCCAGGGCCAAGGCGCGCTTCCCTCGGGATTTTCCGTTCCAGAAACGCCGAATCCAGTTCAACGAGGAGCCTCCCTTTAAAATCTTCCGAGAAAAATTGTGCAAGAAATCCGCCAATCCTCGATCTCCCCTCGCCATTGGCAGTGCGTGGCGAATCTTCTTTTTAGTTATGAACTTCTTCTCTCACTTTTAAGATCCATTTACCCACGTCTGGGTTCCCGGAGAGGCAGAGTTTGCCCTTCTGTCTGTTCGGGGTGTCAGATTTGGAACAGGGGCCCACCAGCGAAGCAGGGAGGCCTCCCACGAAAACCCTGTCCCGAAGGCCACCAGCATCGGCCCAGGTGTTGCCGTACTTCCACAAGCTGGTAAAGCTGTTCTCCACCGGGATCTTGAGGGAATCGGCCACCGCGTCGATGATCGGTATGTTCGCCTGATGGAAGACGAAGAGGTCCACATCGTCCAGGGTGATTGAGTGTTTCGTATCACATAAAACCGCCATCACTATATCGTGCGGTGCTGATCAGAACAATAGCGAAGCATGATAGAATCGCGGCGGAGGCGCTCCGTTGCGAAAGAAAGGCGCTCACGAAACTCGCGTTTGGAAGGCCGCACGTGCCCGCTCCTCTTAGAGCAATTGGCCTTGCGCTCTTGCCCGCTCTCTTCGCCAGTTGCAGCACTGTCAGGCCCGAGCCCGTGAACTCGGCGCTCGCGTCTCAGGTCGGACAGCTATTCCTGGTCGGCTTCCGCGGCACAACGGTGGGCGGGAACGCCGAGCTGGAGCACCTCGTCTGCCGCCTCAAGGTCGGGGGCGTCATTCTCTTTCAGGTCGATTGGACAGTTGGCCCTCGGGCCGCGCGAAACATCGCCTCTCCTGCCCAGGTCACGGCGCTGACCGAAGGTCTTCAACGGCTCGCCCAGAGCTGTGGGAACTCTCCCCTTCTCATCGCGGCGGATAACGAAGGCGGCCAGGTCCAGCGGCTTCACCCGAGTCTTGGGTACACCCCGGCCATGAGCCATGCAGAGCTCGGCAGCCAAGACGATCTCTCCCTCACCGAGCTCGAGTCGGGACGGATCGCTCGAACGCTCAGAGAGGCCGGCATCAACTGGAACCTCGCTCCGGTGGTTGACCTTGCGCTCAACCCCGAAAACAGTGTGATCGTCCAGCGAGGGCGCTCGTTCGGGGCCGATCCCGATCGCGTCACAGCGCACGCCAGAGCGTATCTCCTTGGGCATCGGGCGGAAAAGATCTTAACCAGCCTGAAGCACTACCCGGGTCATGGCTCAAGTCGTGACGACTCGCACAAAGGGTTCGTCGACATCAGCGAGACCGCACGCCTTGATCTCGAGCTCGCGCCGTACCGCCAGCTCATTCGCGAAGGGCTCGTAGATAGCGTCATGACCGCCCACGTCTTCAATCATCATCTCGACCCTCACCACCCCGCGACACTCTCGCCAGTGACCATCACGAAGCTCCTCAGAGAAGAATTGGGCTTCGAGGGTGTGGTGGTCTCAGACGACCTTCACATGGGCGCGATCGTCCAGCACTACGGGATCGAAGAGGCAGCCCTCTTGGCGCTTCAGGCCGGGGTGGACCTCGTGCTCCTCTCGAACAATGGCGCGGTCTACGACTCAGAGGTCGCGGATCGCGTCCACGCCGCCATCCTTAACGCGATCTCCGAGGGCCGCCTCGATGCTGCCCGCATCGAAGCCTCTTACGACCGGATCCAGAAGCTCAAGGCCAAACTTCGCCGTTAGAGTGCTAAGTCAACATGCGTCGTGACTATATATAACTCCGCGCGCTTCCGGCCCCAAACTCGCCCCGCTAGTTTTTGAGCAGCCGCTAGTCGAGATCGAGCGCGGCTTTCAAGCCCGCTTCAATGTTCGAGAGAAGATCACGAGACAACATGCCAAGGCGTCGTGTCAATTTTGCTCGATCGAGGGTGGTTACTTGGTGGCACAAGGCTGTGCCGGGCCTTTCAAGCCCTCCAGCTCCTGGTGCCAGCAGGATCGCGGTCGGCCCCCGTTTCGCTTGCGCTCCGGATGTCGAAACAGGAACAACGATGATTGAACGCCATGCGGGTGTCTGATTAAAGCCATCGTGGGAGACGATGATAACAGGTCGCCGCCCTCTCTGTTCTGAGCCGGATCGCGGAGCGAGTTCCGCCCAGTAGATCTCTCCACGCCTCAACGGCGCCGCCTTTTCCTTTTGCGCCACTGCTCGAGCGACGCAGCTTCGAGGTCAGGGTCAAGGTCGGCGAGAGTCCCGGCCGATCCCGCCGCGTAGGTCGCAATAGCTTCCCGGAGGGCCGCCTTCCTCCGTTCTCGCAGCCACGCCTCAATTGCTCGGCGAGCTACGACGGTCGCGGGCTGTTGTATCTCCTCTGCTTCATCTCGGAGCTTGCGGTACAGCCCGTCTGGGAGCGGAATGTGGAAATTGCGAAGCGCCGGCATGCCACACCTCCTGCCATGATTGTGTGGCAATATAGCAGCCACATAAACTCAGGTCAAGGGCTAAGGTGCGACGGCGCGCCAGGTGGTGTTCACATCTGTGCCCGACCAGATCTTCCGGGTTGGCCTGTGGAAGACCATGTGGCGCCCCGCTCACCCCGCTTTTTAATCTCGGTGACCGCGAAGAACTGCTCGCTCCTCGGGTCGAATCGACGCAAGGGCCGCGTCTGGTTCGTCGGCCCGGCGAGGGGATTAAGTGCCATAACGCTAAATAGGCGCTGCGGGGGCGATGCAATCGGGGCCGAGGTCGGTGATTTTGGGGACGCCGAGCAGTGCCAGGGCTGTGGAGATCTCCCATTGCAGTAGCTCCAGCGCGCGCTGCAAACCGGTCTCGCCATCGGCAGCGAGGGCCCAGCACTGGAGCTTTCCAATCAGCACGGCTCGGGCTCCGAGCGCCAGGCCCTTAAGAATGTCCGTGCCACGGACAAACCCGCCATCGACCACCACCTCCGAGCGACCGGCTACCGACTGGACGATCTCACCCAGCACATCGATCGTGGCCGGCGCGTGATCGAGCTGGCGGCCGCCGTGATTACTGACGCACACCACTTCCACCCCGTGCTCGACCGCTCGAACCGCGTCCTCTGGAATCATCACCCCTTTCAGGATGAGAGGGAGCTTCGTGAGGCTTCGCAGCCAGGCCAACTCTTCCCAGTCCCATTGGCTCGGGTAGCCTTCATCGGTGACCTCCCCAACGTTTGGCCGTGGCAGCACCCACCGTGGGTCATAGCGTTTGTGCAAGTCACGCTCGCGCCGTCCGTAAACTGGCACGTCCACGGTAAGGCAGAGCGCCGAGTACCCAGACTGCTCGACGCGCCGCACGATATCCCGCACCCAATCGCGGTTGTTGCGAACGTAGAGCTGGAAGATGAGCGGCCCTGTCGCAGCCGCGGCCACATCTTCCAGACTTGCCGCTGTCATGGTGCTCACCCATGAGATACTGCCCATTCGCGAAGCAACACGCGCCGCGGCGAGCGCGGCATCAGGATGGAAGAGCTCGATGGAGCCGATCGGCGCCAGCATCACCGGCATAGAGAGCCGGTGCCCCAAAAAAGTGGTGGAGAGGTCTCGGTGGCGCACATTGACGAGCACTTTCGGCCGTAAGACCCAGCGCTCCATCGCGCTGCTGTTGCGGCGCAGGGTGGCCTCGGTCTCCGCCCCACCCGAGGCATAATCCCAGACGGGCTCAGGCAGCTTGGCCTGGGCTGCCTCGATGATTTCAGGAATGGTAAGAAAGTCGCCCATCCATGTTTCCTCAGGGGTCGGGGCCAGGGGCTCGGGGCTTGCTAAGTCAGCCTTGCGGACCCCTGACCCCTAGCCCCTGGCCCCGGAACACTGCACGATGAGAGGCGACGCATCTCTGCGCGGCTCTTTAGAGCTGACTCCGGAGAAACCGTTCAACCTCGGGCCGATCGGGAAGCGACTCCTGCGCGCCCCGCTTCGTGCACGCGAGCGCGGCCGCGGCATTGGCGAAGGTGACGGCTTCACCGAGCGTGGAGCCACTCGCGAGGCGGCAGGCCAGCGCGCCGTTGAAGGCATCGCCCGCGGCTGTGGTGTCGACAACCCCAACGCTGAATCCTTTCACGTGAGTGCCCTCCTCGTCCACACCGAGAGAAAAGACGCCATAGGCGCCCAGCGTGATCACGATGTTCTTGAAGCCAAGCTGTCGCAGGCGCTCCCCTGCCTCTCTGGCATGTGTCGCACCCTGGCCGGAGACACCCGACAACGACTCGGCTTCCCTTTCGTTGGGAGTCAAGATATCGATGAGCGGAATCAGCGCCTCAGGGATCGGGCGAAACGGCGCGGGGTTCAGAATCGTCAGCACCCGATGGCGCTGCGCGCACCTCAACGCCCAATGGACCGTTTCGAGTGGTGTCTCGAGCTGGAGGAGCAGCACATCGGCCCACGCGATATCGGCTTCGCGGTCCTCAACTCGATCAACCGTTAGGAGATGGTTCGCCCCCGGCGCCACGGCAATCTGGTTCTGGCCGCTCTGATCAACAACAATCAGCGCGACCCCAGTCCTCGCCTCAGTCACTCTCACGAGCCGGTCTTGAGGGAGACCGGCGTTAGCGAGATGCTGAGCCACCTGGTCGCCAAACGCGTCGAGGCCGAGGCATGCGGTAAAGCGCACCTCAGTGTCCAATCGTCTGGCAGCCACCGCCTGATTGGCCCCCTTGCCGCCATGAGCAATGAGCAGCTCGCCGCCAGAGACTGTCTCGCCGGGCTCGGGGAGCCGCGATGTCTTTACCGTCAGGTCCACATTCGCGCTTCCGATCACGCAGATTCTGGGCATAGGCGCTCGAGGAGCTTCGCAAGGACTCGATCGGCGGCCACCGTCATCGCCACCTGACAGTTCAGCGCTGTTTGGGCTCGAGAGGGGAAGCGACGGTCAGCCACTGCCATCCCTCGCGTCAACACCCCCTCGGTTTCTACATCAACGAATAGTTCGCGCGCGCTCATCAATGATGGGTCCAGCGCCACCGCAACGGCCAAGGGATCATGAAGCACGAGGCCGTCCAGCCCCTCAGCCTTTTGGGCGAATTCAAGGCCGGCCCGAGCCATCGCCCACACAAAGCGGCTGACCGGGTCCCGCCTGCCGGCCATCCGGCGCTCGATCCGATCCCGTCGCAAGATCACTTGTTGCGTCACGTCAAGCGGGACAAGCCGAATCGGGAGCCCGGCGGCGAGGACCCGGTGAGCGGCTTCAGGGTCAACATAGAAATTGAACTCAGCGACCGGGCTCACGTTCCCAGGCACGGCGATCGCTCCACCCATGATCACGACCTCCCTGACCTTTCGCATTATCGCCGGATCTCGCTGGAGCGCAATGGCCAGGTTAGTCAGCGGCCCGAGCGCAATGACCGTCAGCTCATCCGGCCAGCGCCGGATCGTCTCAAGGATCAACCCGGCTCCATCGTGGGGGACCAGCTCGACTGTGGGCTCTGGATAGAGCGGAGAGCCATCAGGAGTACGCAAGCGGTCAATGTTTCCCAGGCCGTCGTCCCCGTGGACGTGGCTGGCTGAGACAAGGGATCGAGTCAACGGCGCGGGCGCTCCCCGGGCCACCGGAAGAGCGCCCGGGATCGAAAGAAGCGTGAGGATCCTCAGCGCATTGCGAGTGGTCAGCTCAACCGGCACATTGCCCGCAACCGTGGTGATCGCCTCCACCGACAATTCCTCGGACCTCAGGGCGAAGATGAGCGCGAGCGCATCGTCAATGCCGGGGTCCGTATCGATGAGAACGGGAAGTGCCATCGACACTGATCAGAGAGTGGTAGGAAGATTGACAGCCATCGGACCGCTCAGTATGATGATTGGGTGTGAATCATTCCGCGGGGAGGAGACGCCACCGTAATGACGATCCAGGTCACGTACTGCGGGGAGTGAAACTACCTCCCGCAGGCCTCCAGTTTGCAGGCCGCAATCAAAAACGAATTCGGGATCGCCGCCAATCTGAAAGAGGGCTCCGGCGGGATCTTTGACGTGCACATCGACGGCGAACGCGTGTATTCGAAGAGCACGACGCATCGCTTCCCCACGAACAAAGAGATCGCCGAGAAGATTCGCGAACGCTTGAAGAAGTAGCCTTGGAAGAGTGTACACAGGGCTGGGCACATTGCCTAGCCCTTTTCTTTTTGCGCTCTGCCGAACAGCCCTTAGTCGAGCTGGCGTGTCGCAGTCCGCCCAAGGGAGGAGTCGATCACCGATAGGACCGGCTCCAGCTCAGCGTTTGACGACGCTTCGTTCAACGAGATTCTGGTGAAGGGTTTGAGAACGACCGAAGCGTAGGTCGGCGCTCGGCGCTGACTGAAAAACGCCAGGAGAAGATAGGCATCGATGAGCACCACCGCGAGCCAGATGCCGTATGCCGACGGGCTTCCGATCAGCCCAAGGTCAATGGTGATCCTCGAGAGCCCGAACCCCACGACCCAGGCGTCGAAGCTCATGCAGATCCGCCGGAACGTCTCCGGCTCGATCCGCTTAATAATGGCCACGCCGAGTGGAATCCCGACCAGCACACTGGGCGCAATGGCGGGAAGAAGCCGCGCGCTTTCCCACGTATACAATCCTAAGAAGTAATACGCGACCGCGGTCATCGTAGACTCAGCTACGCGAATCAGGCCGAGGGCGGCTCGAAATTCCTGTTTCACGAACCCCTGATTGTTGAACATCAAGGCCAAGGGAGGGCCTGAGAGTGTGGTGAGCGAATAGAGCACTCCGACACTCGCGCCAAAGGGAATCCCGACAGCCCGCTCAGAGTGGATCGGCCTCCTGAAGCCGGCGGCCTGCAGAAGAATCAGCGGCAGCAGCACCAGAAAGACGAAGAATTTGAGCCACTCAGGATTTACCTGCGAGAGGAGATAGGCGCCTCCGATAACCCCAGGGGCCAGGCCTAAGAAGATCGGGACCACTCGTCTCCATACCGCCGGCACGCTCTTTCGGCTTGTCAGCAGGATGTAGCAGTTAATCACGACCTCGATGAGGACCAGGGCGGGATTGAGGAGTCGGTTCGTGTAGAAGAGGAGGGCCACCGGGACCGTGATCGAGGAAAATCCGTGGCCCAACGCCCCGTTGACCATAGCGGCCACGAGGGTGATCAGCACCAGTGCCGGGAGGTCGACATCAAAGGGCATTGAGGCGCGCTCCTCTCAGGCTTTCGCTCGTTCTACAACAAGCGAGGCAGGCTCTTTCGACACGTGGAGGCCGCACTCTTTGGTTTCCGGAGACTCCCACCACCAGCGGCCAGCCCGCGCATCCTCACCCGGCTTGACAGCGCGGGTGCACGGGGCGCAGCCGATCGAGGGATAGCCCTGATCGTGGAGCGCGTTGTACGGGACCTGGTGCGTCCGAATGTAGTTCCAGACATCGTCTGCGTTCCAATCCACCAACGGGTTGATCTTGAGGACCCCGCCGTGGTCCTGATCGAGCTCGACGATCTGCACGCTCGCCCGGGTGACCGCCTGTTCACGCCGGAGCCCGGTGATCCAGGCATCCAGCCCGGAGAGCGCCCGGCCAAGCGGCTCAACCTTGCGCACACCGCAGCAGAGCTTCCGACTCTCGATGCTCTGGTAGAAGAGGTTCACGCCATGCTCGCGCACCATCGTCTCTACCGCGTCGGCCTGGGGAAAATAGACCTCGGTGGTCAAGTTGTAGCGCTCGCGAAGCGCCTCTATGAGCGCGTAGGTCTCGTAGGGGAGGCGGCCGGTATCGAGCGTAAATACCCTCGCGCCGGGATTGATCCGCTTCAGCATGTCGATGACAACGACGTCCTCAGCGCCGAAGCTCGATGCAAGGGCGATCCTCGGGTGGTATTCACGAAGCGCCCAAGTGAGGATATCCTGCGCGCTCTTCCCAGCCAGTTGGTTGTTCAGGGCAGCAACAGCTTCTCTACTGTGCGTGGTGGACATTCTGCCCCTCCTGTTGAGTGATGAACTCGGCAATCGCATGAATGAGAGCGCCCATTGTGGGCTTTTCAGATTGGATGGCAGGGCGAATTCGCTCAGCGGCGAGGGTAGCCTCGCAGACCGTGCCAACAACGGCCACAGTCACGTTCTGTCGAAGCGCCTTCGCGAGTTGTTCGCGCATGGTAAGCTGCTGAGCCACTTCGAAGAGATTCTTGATCTGTGGCGAGCTGGTAAAGGCAATCACATCGATTGCGCCGGCCACCAGGTCACGAATCAGGCGGATCATCGGCTCCCGGTCAACTGGAAGCACCCAGTCATAAAGTGGAATTTCGTGAACGATTGCTCCTCGGCGCTTGAGACCGTCAACCAAGAATGGGTTCTCCTCACCGTAGAGCTGGACCGCCACGCCCGTCCCTTGCAGTGAACGTTGCGCGAGACCAGAGAGAATTCCCTCGGAGGTCGGCGCCTCCGGAACGAAATCAATGCGGACCCCAGCCTCCCTGAGCGCCGCGATTGGTTTCGGCCCCCTGGCAACGACAAACATCTGCTTCAGGACCTGAAGCAGTGACTCGCGTCTCCCAACCTCCTCAGCCAGGGCGAGGAACGCGCGAGTTCCCACCCCGGTGAGGAAGATGATGAGCGGTATCTCATTCCGGCAGATCGCCTCGAGGACAGCTCGGGCGGGCCCGCGGTCTTGCTTCGGCACTTCCCTGACCGAGGGCGCCACGTACGGCGTTCCGTTGAGCTTCGTAATCAGATTGGCCAGTTCCACTGATCGCCTCGCTTCAGTGATCGCAATCGTCTTCCCATTTAGGGACGCCATCATGATTGCAGCGCGGGCACCCGGGCTACGCCACGCCCGCGCTCTCGCGAGACGGAGCGTGAGCCGTAGAGCCGCGTTCGGACGAGCCACGCGACAGGGTCATGCCGCGCACTCGCCCGGGCCGGTGTCAATGGTAAAGCCACTGTCAGACCCCCAATCCTTGTACTTCTCGGGAGCTTCGTTGACAGGCGGCAAGGTTGCGTACGGCGCAATCACTTCCTTGATTCTGGTGTCGCCAACGCGACCGAGAAAAGCGTTGAAGGACTCTCCGGACTGCCGTTCATCTCTATAAAGGAGCAACAGCCCCTCCACCAGCGCCGGGATATTCTTTGAGGGAATCTTCGCAGTCGGCTTGCCGTAATGGGCGTTCCCCGCATCCAGGCTCGCGCCGAGCAGGAGCTGGTACGCGGGGGCCTGCTCACCGTTATATTTCTTGGCGCCGCCATAGAACCCGATATTGGCGATGTGGTGCTGCCCGCAGGAGTTCGGGCACCCTGAGATCTTTATCCTGATCCCACCTTCATCAGCCAAGCTGCCCAGGCCGTTGTTGAACAGCTCGCCAATGGCGAGCGCAAGGCCTCGGGAAGAAGTAATTCCGAGCTGGCAGGTATCGGCGCCCGGGCACGAGGTCACATCGATGGCGCGCTCTGCCCCTGTGAGCACCAACCCTTCGCGAGCAAGGAGCTGGTAGAGGTGCGGGAGATCGTCCTCACGGATCCATCTGAGGACAAAGTTCTGCTGCGCGGTCGAGCGCGCCGCGCCATTTCCGAACTCGCGCGCGGCCTGAGCCAGCGCTCGGAGCTGCACCGGGGTGATGTCGCCAAGGACCAGCCTGAGATGGACCATGGCGAAGCCAGGCTGCTTCTGAGGCGCCACATTGGTCGAAAGCCAGCGCTGATACGCGTCAGTCGCCGCCACCTCTGAGAGATCCGCCGGGCGTCCATTCGTCGGATGAATCGGCGGTCGCTCCTCCCAAAACTCCACCTGGGGGAAGAGACCGGCGTTCGTGAACTGAAAGGCCCCGCGTTCCTTGGAGATCAGCTTCCTGGTTTCCTCCAGGCCGAGTTTATCCAGAACGAACTTCAGCCGGGCCTGGTTTCGGTTTTCGCGGTTCCCGTGTCTGTCGAAGACCCTGACGATCGCCGCCACAGTCGGCAGCAGTCGCTCTTCGGGGGTGAATTCCTCGAGAAGTTGCGCAATCTTGGGGAACGATCCCAATCCGCCGCCGAACCAGATTTCAAACCCCTGGACCGCCTGCCCGTTCACCTCCCGGAGCGCCGCCTTGGCCCCGATGTCATGGATTGTCGTCAGGCCAGTATCGTCAGCGCAGCCTGAAAACGTGATCTTGAACTTCCGCGGCAGGTTCTGGTTCATCGAGTTTCTCAGCAGGTACCGCGCCACGGCCTCGGCAT
>DATEAO010000325.1:0-11613 GCA_035288345.1 Candidatus Methylomirabilota bacterium
TCATCACCGCCCTCAAGGAGTGGCTGGAGCGCCAGGATGAACTGGAGGACGTGAGGGCGATGGACGAGGTAGCCGACCAGGAGACCGTGTCCTGGGAGCAGGTCAGAGAGGAGATGCAGGCCGCCAAGAACCAAAAGGGCCCCATACCGGACGCCTAGGTGGCTAGGAAGTCCGACCACCTCGAGATCAAGCGAGACGCCCGCAAGGAGCTACTCGATCTCCCGCCGAAGGTCAGTCGCCAAATCCAAGAGACCATCGAGCGGCTCGGGACCGCGCTGAACGAGGGCCGGCGACCCCAGGATATAGCGCCGCTGAGAGGAAGACCCAACAGCTATCGCATCGACAGCGGCGAATACCGCGTCCTCTTCGAGCTCCACGACGACGAGGGTCTCGTTGTCGTATTCCGGATCCGGCACCGGCGCGACGCATACAGAGGGCTCTAGGTCAGTCCGTCGCCCCGACGCTACCGCCGCAGCATAGGTCAGGTAGCTGGCCAAGCTGCCTCCGAACCCACGCATGCGCTATAATTCACCGTGCTCGCGGGTGTAGCTCAGTGGCAGAGCGCCTGCTTCCCAAGCAGGATGTCGTGGGTTCGAATCCCATCACCCGCTCCAAACCCCCTAATTCGTGCCTAGATTGGCCTAAAAAGGGCAGCCGTCGCCGGAAAAAATAAACCCGTGAGCACCTGCTTACGGAAATGAGCTTTGTCCCCCGGACAATGACTGAAGGGTCAAGGGGGACGACAATGACGGGAAAGAAGGCGAACCGGTGGCGGGACTTGGATCACTCGCAGGAACTTCTCTACGAACACGTCGTTGGCGCTAGAGCGACTCGCACTCTAGGCCCTATCCCTGAGTTCCTCGCGAAGAAGGCGGCTGAGCGGGCGCCGAAGACATACGAGTGGTACCGAGACTCCCTGATGCAGCTATGGAGATTCCTGGAGGAACGGGGCGTTACGCGGGTCGGTCAGTTCAGCGAGCATACAGTCAACCTGTTCCGGATGCATCTGCGGGAACGAGGGGCCTCGCCGAACACCATCTCCAATAGGCTGCGCGCGGTCAAGGCGTTTGGTCGGTGGATGGGACAGAAGGGATGGACTGATGGGGACATCCTGGAAGACCTGCGAGCGCTGCAATCGACAAAGCCTCGCTTTGACCTTATACCCGACGAGGTCCTTGGCAGGCTGTTCGCGCTTTATGCAGACGACACCTATTTGGGATCGCGGAACCTGGCCATCCTGGGAGTGCTGTGTGATACGGGGGTGAGGAGGGAGGAGGCCGCCAATCTCCTGCTGAAAAACGTTGACTTTGAGGGGCGGGTGCTGAAGGTCTACTCGGACAAGACAGAGGAATGGCGTTACCTCCCCCTGACGGATGAAGCAACGGCGCTGCTGCAAAACTACCTGAAGTGGCGTGAGCGCTACTTCTCGCAGACTGCCAGACATAGGATGGCCGGCGATCAGAACCAGCGCCGCCGTGCACCCCGCTCCGTGCAGTCTGACAAGTTGTTTGTGTCGTGGGAGGGAGCGGCTCTCGCTCCAGAGGCCGTCGGCCAGATTCTCTACCGGGCGAGCAAGAAGTTAGGCGTGCGCTTGCACCCCCATCTGTTCCGTCACCAGTTCATCACCAGAAAGGCCCTGGACGGGGAAAACCCGTCGATTGTGAAACGGTGGGCAGGGCATTCGTCTTACGAAAGTACTGATTTTTACTTCAGCCTAGCCGAAGAGCTGCTGGGTGCCATCAAGCCGAAGCGTTCGGTGTTGGCATCGGTATCGCTGCCCGGCATCAGGCGGCGCGGAAGGCCTCCTAAAGCTGCCGTAAGGTAATAGGGGCGTAGTCAGCGGTTACGAGCAGCACATCTAGCTCCTCGGGCTCCAGCTTAAGGGCAAGGGCAAGGCGGATCAGTAGATCGCGGCTGGGCCTTTTCTTGAGGCCGGCCTTCAAGCGCCACAAGTAACCGACGTCGACCAGCGAGGCTTGGGCGATGCGATTGAGGCTGCGTCCGTCTCGGTCCAGGTAGGCGCCGATGGTCTCGGCCAACTCGTCCGGAGGTTGGCCTCTGCGATGGTTCAGCGTTGATTGCTTCAACGGGATGCTCAGCTTCTAGAGGGCAGGCTATCAGCGTCGATTTCCGTCTGGGTCGTAGGAAACAATGCCACAGGAGTCTGCTCGTTGGGGGCCAGCCATATCGGTTCATTCAAAAGAGTAGCCATCGGAACCGCTTTGAGGTGATCCATCGAGGTAAACCAGGCGAACGTGACCCTCAGGTGGCGAGCCTGTTCTAGGGCACTTGAAATCCGATGTGGACTCGCGTAATCGGGCGGCTGCGTGTATACAACGAGGACTCGAAGGGCAGGCGTAGAGAAGATCTGCTGGTAACGGCCGCTGCGGTAGAGCTCCCGGTAGCGTTCCAGCTTTGACCGCATGACGCGGATGCTCTTCGCAGATCGTTCGAGTTCAAGGAAGAATCCGGCCGTTTTCTCCTCGGTACCAACCCAACGTCGAATCTGGAAATATCCGTCTGGTATCAAGTCCTTTGAGAGCAAGGGTGCCAAGTCCTCTGGTCGCAGCCAGGACGCCAAGAGCCATCCGAGGTCGCGGCAGGCCCGCTCCACTCGGACTCGCACGTCGTTGACGGCCAAGTGGTGCTCAATTGATCCCAAGCGACCCATGTGCCGCCGGAACGCTTCGTCTCCGTAGCGCTGCCGCATCATGCGGTTGCCGAGGGTGCTGCGGCGCGTGAGTAGATAGACGAATGGATCGTTTACTCGCTTGCGCGGAAGGCGGTCCACATATCTCAAGCGCGCGAGGTTAGTGAGGCGGAATTGAGTGAGCGAAGCCCCGGCCGCCGTAAACAGGGCGGTCTGCACTTGGTCGTCTCGCAGCGCGCGCAGCCGGAATATAAGGTCGATGATTGATTGGTCACGTTGGGTTATCCGGATGGCGCGAGGGCTGCGGGCCTGGGGCCCGAGCGAATCGAAGATGAGCGAGGGAAGTCTATGTTGGTTAGAGGCCGAAACAGGCGTGGAAAGTGTGCTCGCCGCAAGCGCAGGTCGTGAGCACACATTTTGAGGCAACGCGAGATTAGTCTTCATAGATGTCATCTTCGTGCCAAAGAGATGATTTTTGGGCATAGGTGCGAAGGATCTCGTCTTCGACCTCGCGTCGGGGTCGAGCGTAGCGGCGACGAGTCCGCTCCCTGATGCGCGCCAACATGGCCTCGTCTGTGGGCCCGTCCGCGGGGAAGGTGTGTATGTCGAAGGCTGGCATCGTGGCGCCGCCGACCTGTAGCTTGACGATTGCCTCAAACCGGTCCAGATCCTCAAGCTGCTCCGGTGTGAAGGGACGAAGGCTCGCGCTCAGCCGTCGGCTGTCGTTGGGGCCGCAACGGAAAGCGACCAAGGTGCCCACGTTGCCCAAGACGCTTTGAGACAGGCTCTCGCCCCAAGCATCCAAGAACTGGGTAGACAACAGGAGCGTCACGCCCAGCTTCCGGCCCTCGGATAGGAGAACGGGCAGGCTGGCGCCTTGGAAACGCTGACTTTCATCGACCGCGAGATAAGTGGGATTCCTCTGGTCGCGGGGCTGCGTGAGACGCGCCAAGGTAGCCAGGTGCAAGCGGGCGATGATGAGTTCCAGTATCAAATCTACGTCAGCCTGGATGTTCGGCCCGCTCCCGCTGACCAAGACTACCGATCTCTTTGGCAGCAGTTCGGCGGGATCGATGCCACGAGTCTGACAGACTATATTGCGGACCGCGCTGGAGCGATAGAAGGCGCGTATGCGCGACAGAATCGGTCTGGCCAGCTCTCGCTGCGCAGCTCGGGACAACTGGTCGTATTCCGCCCAAAATTGCAGGACGACCGGATCGTCCACCTCGAACTGTGCCAGAGTCTTGTGTCGAAAAACGGCGTCGGCCAACAATTGTGGTATGTCCAGGAGGGTTGCACCAGGTAGCTGGCAAAGCGTCGCGGTGATGGCAAAGACCGCATCCTCCATTCGAGTAGGGCTCCAATGCTCGCGGAAAATAAGGCGAAATATAGAGAAGGTCGACTGAACCGCTAGCTCCTTCAGTTCTTTGCTGTGAATTCCTGGTAGATGAGGGATGAAGGGCAGCGCAACCGGGAACTCAGTGACTCCTGGTTCCAGAAGCAATACGTCAGCTTCCCGCTCTGGCGGGATGCTCTGTAGGGCGATATCGAGACAGAGGTCTCCATGGGGATCGAGCACCCATACCCCTGGGCGATCCTTGCTGCGGATCAATTGGCGGAGTAGATGATGCTGAAAGGTACTCTTGCCGACACCCGTGCGCCCTATCGCCACGAGGTGGCCGGCTTCAAGGTCGGCGCGTGGTAGGTGGACGTAGACGTCCGTGCCACGCTGCCGGTGGAAGCCCAACGATAGACCGGTGGGCTGGGTTAGCGTCGGTGACAGGCTCACAGCAGGCCGGCGAACATGTACAACGCCGGGGACTGTGACCTGGCTCGATGGAGGATGCCAAAAGCAGGCCAGTTCGCTGGAAGTGAGGTACAGGGACGGCTGGCTGCCATGCCATCGGAGACCAGAGGGCTCCGCTGCCCGCCAGTCCCAAGATTGGAGGACGATGCCCCCGTAACCCGCGTCGAGGCGCGTCGCGTAGGCGGCCTCTAGGCTACGGGTTCGTTCTCTGAGGCGGGAAGGCTCGTTGGCTGACAGCATCACGAGACCTTGGACTTCGAACCCGGGCTCGGAAAGCCGTTCCTCGAGGAGACGCTGGATTTGGGGCTCGAAACGCCGCATGCGGGGGCCTTTGCCTAACATACTGGCCACTAGGTCCACCGCAGTGGCAGGCGGAGCCGGGACGGTAAGGTCCCACAACGCCTGATGCTGCCGACTTTGACTCGCTGGACGAATGTGCAGGAGGATGAGTAGTTCGTCCCCGGCTGCCATTGGCTGCGCTGCCTCCAAAAAGGAGGCCAGCGGGTCGATGTCCTTATAAGTAACAATCTGGCGCACCGGTAGCCAATCAGGACGGGTTGCTTGCGACATGGTGGCGGCAAGCCCAAAGCCGGCTGAAGGCGTGATCGGGTTGGGGCATCGAGTGAGTTCCCAGTGTGGTGTTGCGCCGCGAATGGCGCGCTCAACGTGAGCGGCTTTGTCGGACTCGCAGTTGACGCCTACCTCCACGCAGTCTTCCCGAGCTAAGAGCCATAGCGTGATTGGAGCGGAGACGCCCAACAGAGAATCCAGCACGGATACGACGGTCTCCGCGTCGACAGGCTGAGGAGGCCCTACAACATGTAGATGGGCCTCCTGAGGAGCCGGTGCCACTGGTATCCCTCTTTGGTATGAGATGGAATGCCGTCGAGGCACCGGCTCCGGACGTGGGTAGATGATGCGTGGCATTGGAGAGGCTACTGGGGTGGGGTGTTGTGGTTGGAGCCCGGGGCCGGGGGGAGGTTATCTGGGATATCAGCGTCGGGGCGTGGGTGTGATGCGAAGTCATGTCGGATTCGCAGTCGCAGCCTTGTGAGCGCAGCGCGAAATGCCACCACTGCGGCCCTCCGTGTAGGTTCAAAGGCAAGGTCGGAGCGCGCCAACTCGTCCTCCATTCGCCGCGCTGTAGCGATAGCAGCCTGGAGCAGAGCTAGGTCTTCTTCCATCTCCATCTTCACCTGGTAGCAAGCATGGCGGCTTTTGACACGGAGTAGGGCGATTCGGCGCGAATGGAAGGGAAGGGTGATGGCCTCCCAAACATAGGAGATGACGATCGCTGAGCGGTCATATGGGGATTTCAGCATCGGGACGCCTCCACTAGTGGCGCTTGATGATATTGAGGCCCTCAGCGTCGAGCGTCTCCGTCAGGCGAATGTGCCGGAGACGGGCGCGCGCGGCCATTTCCCCTGCCATATCCGAGGTCACCTGTGCGGCTACTGAGTCCGGGGGCAGGCTATATACGATGTCCTCTGCCTTGGAGACCGCTTCGCCTGTCGCCTTGATGCCGTATACCTCGACGGCCATCGTCATCTCTCCAAAGTAGGCTGCTTCGCGGCCCAGATGGTAAAGTTCGCGCATTCGCCGCTCATGGGCCAAATCCTGTCTGTTCGGACCTCCCAACCAGCCCGTCTGGCGGATTTCGGTGGACGGCTTTTGTGGCAGACGGACATCGGGGGCGTGCGGATAGCGCACCACTTTGCGGTACTCGATTACCTCGCCCTCCTTTGGTTCCCCGTCTGGTAGGTAATGGTCAAGCGCGCTCATCTGTGGTCTCCTTTTTGTGATCCGCTGTCTGGACCTTTCCGGTGGCCTTCGGTCGGTGACTAACTCGATAGGTGTTAGGGGCCGGTAGGTAACGTTCCGCTGCTGAGTGGATGGCTCGTAGACGCGCCGCCGTATACTGCAGGAGGGCTTCCATTTCGGGATCTGGACGATGGCGCCTCAACGCCTGAATGTACCGGGAGGCGCTGCTGGCAACCTCGGCCAGTCCATCTCCGATGCCCTCGTGAAGGCTGTGCAGAGCTTGTTGGAGGCGGGCAGCAATAAGCCTGCATTGGCTGCTACTCATCGGAGACCTCCTGTAAGATCTTTCCCCAGTCCTGCAGTTGGTGTTGGGTTTGGCGCTGGTGGTCCCAGTGGTTGCGTAGTAGCTCACCCAGTGCCCTCCAGAAGGTGATGGACGCCACCGAAAGGGTGGCCCCCTGGAGGACTGACATGGATTTCAGAGCGAAATCTTCGTTGACGTTGAAAAAAGCTGTTACGACCTCCACGGGTAAGGCTACCAGGCTGAGTTCGTAAGAGATGAGGCAGTTGGCAAGTCCCTGGATCGCGAAGAGCCAAATCCCGCCGATGTAGAACTGTCGCCTGACACCGCTGGATATGTCCGAGCCGATGGCGATGATGGCTGCCAGGAGCAGAACCACGAAGGCCAAGGCCGAGGTGTAGGCCAGCCATGGGTAGTTTGACCAGAAGAGCCAGCGGCTGAGCTTGAAGAACGAGGCTAGCTCGACCAGCAGGAGAGCACCTGTTAGGACGGCGATGCGGAGTGGAATGCTCATCGGACGGTGGTCCAGTGTTGATGAGGGGATCGGAATCTGTTGTGCATTGAGAAGATCCTCCGTTAGGTGTGGGCCAGAGCAAGGTAACGCGACCCTGGTGGCGTCTGGTGTGAAGGGAGATAGATCACTACTGGATGAGCTGCCGGAGATGCTCGTTGCCGACTTCGACTGAGATTTCTGGTTTCTCGGCTCCGTTTCGGCGGCGTCTACTTGCCCTGATCCTGCCAGTGAGAACCTGCTCTAGGGTACGCAGGGCTCTTTTGGCCACTCTTCGTTCTTCAGGCGTAAGTGGCGATTCATTCGTCAGGATGCTCGGCTTCATTTTTTGTTCCTCCTGCCGCTTGGCAGCTACCAATGCTGCCAAGCGGGGCTATTCGAGGTGGCCAATTTCGGCGGGTTGACGCTGTTTGCTGGCAACGCCCCCTAGACCAGATCTGAGCCTCGAGGCTCCTCGATGGCGACGAGGATCTCGTCAATTTCCTTCTGCAAGTTGACAGCGAGAGGGTTTTCGATTTGAGCAGCGGACATCAGGTCAGCGCAGGTCTCGCGGAGAATGCCGACGAAGCGGATGAACGCGAGGCCGATAAGCGCTTCCGGATAGGCGCAGAAGGACAGCTCGACGTGCACGTCGACGGCGATGAACTCAAGCCGTGGCATGGCGAACGTGGCCTGAAAGCGCGCATTTAGGTCCGCAATTAGCAAGGCGACGGCGGTCCGGCGGCTCGGGGCCACGTCGGTCAAGCGAGCGAAAATGAGAACCTCTCGTTTCTGGTCATCTGGCTGCATGAAGATCATGGTCGGATGACCGTGGAGGGTGGTCGGTACCACCACTGTCCCGTTTCCCTCGTCCCTCAGGAACCGGACATGAAGATGTTCCAACGTCTTGCTAATTGCTTGGCTAGCGGGCAGCCCCGGCTGGTCTCCTGTGCCACTGCTTGGAAAGTGATTTGAGCTACTAACTGGCATGTCCATTGTGTTGCCTCCTGAAGAAGAATTTGCCCGTTGTTTGAGCTATCGGCTTTGTTCTCCTCGAAGCGCCTCCTTTTATCTCTCGCGTATTGTTTGGGGCACCGCGACGCTCTATAATTGTTCTGCCTTCCACTATAGGTCCATCGCTAACGTTGTCAATAGGTTGCGATGAGCGGAATTGTTTGGTAATTTGGCGGAGCCATGAGAGAGGCAAAAACCAAGCGAGGACGAAGGCCGAAGCGAGTGCCGGAAGGTGATTGGCTGAGCAGGCCGTTGGTGTCGAAACTGCGAGCTGCGCGCGAGGCATTGGACATCAGCCTCGTTGACATGGCTAGACGCTTGTCATATTCGAAGGGCCATTTGTCCGCCGTGGAGCTGGGCGGAGAACAACCTTCGGTCGATCTGCTCAGCCGGTATGTGCGGGAGCTCCAGGTTGTGACGTTGGAATTGCAGGGCAGGGGCAAAGACGTGGAGCAGTGGGTGCTGGGTTTTCTGGAACACGCCCCAGAAGAGATTATGGTCTGGCGACGGAATCGAAGGGGACAGCGTGATGAAGCGGAGACTCCGGGCGACGAATCACTCAGACGCGCGGCCGGCTTGGGTGCCCCTAGCCTCCGGCTCGAGCTGAAGCGGACCAATAAGAAACGGCCGTTGCTGGCGCGGATCGAGCGGATTCTCGCGATGGGGCATTTGTCGGAAGAGGAGGAGAAATTAGTTGTGGAGGGAATTGTCCGGAGCGCGAGTCAGCTTGTGGCGCTGGTCAAAGCGGCGAGGCAAGTGAAGTAAATAGGCGCGAGCCAACGTCCGCATTACTCTCTGGACGCGGGACATGCAATATCCAATCTTTCCTCGACAAGGCGACGGGGTACCTGTTCCAGGCTTCCCAGCGATCCGCTCCGACTGGGACGGCGTCTACATGGCTGGTCTACACGGGATTGGGCTGAGGAAGGATTGGAGTCTTTTCAGGCCTGATGAAACCATCATTCAAAATGGGTCAAGTGCTGCTGAAGGCGGTGTCATCTTCCAGGTGTTGCGGCAAAGGTATCTCGCGGACTCGTTGAGTGGCTTTTCGGCACGAGAAGGTTTCGCTCTGTTTGGGCAACGGCTAAAGGGAGTTATTTGTTTGCTATATGCAGACTACCACATGCTTCTCGCGCGCAGCGCATCGATACTTCAATTGGCAGACCACCTTAATGAGATGTTTGGGCTGTCGCTGGCGGCTCTGAGCCAAGGGGAGGAGGTGGAGTCGCTGTTCGGCGGCGAGAGCGGTGTTGCACAGTACAAACCGATGGAACGGAAAGTCACTGTGCCTTTGAAAAAGCAGACATCTCAGGTCGCGGTCTTGCATAATCTCCTGTTAGATATACATCGAGCGTGTGCCCCTGTTCAAGAGATTTATGCCTTGTGGAACGCTCTGTCGGCCATGTCGGCAGTTGGCCTACTGTGGCCTTTGCGGCGACGGATTCTCGAAGTTGTGCACAAGAGGCGCTACGAGGAGTCAACGGCTGGTTTCGGCCGGTTGTACGACGAATTTACTAGAGCTGTTCAGACGCTGAACGCCGGTGAGACCAAAGAGATCGTGATCACGGCGTTGCATGCTGATTCGCCGAAAGCGGCACTAGGCCGGCTGGCGGCAGACCTCCTCGCAGGAGGAAAAGTTGGCGACTTGGTGTCGCATTTCGACCCGGCCGCGCCGACACGGGAAGCGAACGAAGGCATATCAGAAGCAACTAAGGAAGTGATTAGGCAGTTGGTGAGCAAGGATGGCATCTTTGAATACGTCCAGCGTCTTGAAGATCAGCTGTCAGAGGTTGTCCCGGTTATCTCCTTTGACAGTGCTGGAGCCTACGTGTCGTATTTAGTGTCAGCAGAGAGTGGGAGGGCTTCGACCGCCGGCGCGCGTGATCCGACTGCCCTGCAGGTGGTGCAAATGAGGGTCGTTGCCGAATCAGCAAGACAGCAGCTGGTCGAAGGTGTTGGCCTTCTATGTCCGCTTTGGGACGGAAGGTCGTGCTGCGGTTATAAGGAATTTTTTCAGGGGTTGCTGCGACACACAGTGAGCGATCTTACATCCGCGAACGTGTGGGCGCCAAGAGGTTGCCTTCGCGAGGGAGGGGAGTCGCAGGGTCAAATAGAGGGAGCCAACACATGATCGGGGGAGGGCAGAATCGTGAGGTGGGCCTAGCGCACGCCTTGGATTTGTCAGCCAGAGATGTCCCGGCAAGTCGATCAGTGGCGTTGCGCGCGTTCCCCCATATTCTCGGTAATTGGACAGGCGTGTGCCTTCCTCACCTAGGTTGGGTTGGCGTGCATAACAAACAGCATGAAGCCGCTGCCCGGAGTACGAGGGATCGATTGCTTTTCGCCATTTATGCGACTCACGAGCTGAGGGGACACTTCGCGTTACGGCTGAGCAGGGCCAGTCAGTTGCGGAAAGTTCTCGTGCCCGTGTTCTGGCAGCAAGTGACCAGCCTAGGACAGGGTGTTGGGCAGTTCATCGAAGAAGGCAGCGTATCACCGCTCCGACAACTCGAGGAGAGGGTGCAAGTACCGTTGGCAGGTGGTCTACCACTCGCAGGTCTAGCTGTCGTTGATGACCTGGAAGGCGCCAGGACGTCCGAGCAAAGAGACGGGGAAGGGGAGAATTCCGTGCTGGAGATGTCCTGGCGAAAAATGAAGTGGCTGATCAAACATGCTTTTGATATCGAAGAAATGTTTTCGGTTTGGGTGTCGCTCCGAGGAGTGGATTACGGCACGAGAGGACGCGTTTATCAGGACTGGGATGAAGCAAGGATTGTGAACTTGGAGAAGCAGTCCATTAAGATATATGACTTGCATGGGCTCTATCCGAATTTCAGAGAGGTAGCCGATCACATGAGCGTCTCCGCGGCTGCTGCTCTGGTTGAGGCTAGCCTGGGGACCTATAACCCGAGGATGGCTCTGTGGGAGATGCTAGAGGTTATGAGGGTTGTTTTGGCTCAGGGAGCGAGTCATATTGCGGCTGGGGAGAGGTTTCTTAGCGCAGAAGCTGTGACTCGGATCATGGGTCCGACGCAGGAAAGGCTTGGGCTTGGCGCTGACGAGCGGTGGATCGACGATGTCTTAAATGAAGGAGGGGCACACGCAGCGCGCGATTTCATCGCCTATTTCAGTAAGCAAGAATCTACCGGGCCTGTCGTGTTCACCTTCGATGAGCAAGGTGTCCAATTCAGAGGGCCAACGGAGCTTGTGGACTCAGACGAACACGTTGAGGCTGTGTGGTGTGAGGCGATGCTTGAGCAGCTAACCACTGGAAGGGGACTTGTGTGCCCCTTTTGGGGGGCACGGACATTCTCTAACGGAGCGTGCTGTGGTTTGAGAGATCTCATGGAAGGGATTTGGAGCAATACACTGTGTACTGCGTCGACGTGGACTCGTGAAGGTTGCCTTAGGGAATAGCAAGGGAGCCGGGAGGCGGCCGCTGATCGTTCACTGAACCGCCCCGGGAAAAGTGGAGGCTCCAAGCTGTGAGAGGATGGAGCAATGACACGACCGGGGAGGTATCCAGTGGAGATCAGGGAGCGGGCGGTGCGCCTGGTGTTGGAGCATGCGGGCGAGTACGCCTCGCAGTG
>DATEAO010000326.1:0-2015 GCA_035288345.1 Candidatus Methylomirabilota bacterium
CATCGCGCAGGTGGGGTTGATGGCCAAAACCTTGGCCCCTCTCTCCACGAAGGGCATGAGAATGGCCAGATTCGCGGTTGCCTGTCGTCTCATGCTCTTCAGGTCTCCCTGTTCCCAGGCGGGCATGCCGCAGCACTGCAACCCCTTCACGCACGCCGTGGGGACCTGGTTCCTATCCAGGACTTCCAGGGTATCTCTACCGATCTGAGGCTCGTTGTTCTGTACGTAGCAGGTCTGAAAGAGGACCGCTTCTGGCGCCTCGCCTTCCGGGGATGAACGGATCCGCCCTTGCCTCTCCGCCCACCGCTCGAAAGTAGCGGGGGCGAACTCGGGGAGGAGCTTCTGCCGGTGTATGCCCAGCAGCTTTTCCATGAACCAGCGATGAGCCTTCGAACGGTTCAAGAGATTAGCCATCCCCAGGCTGGCCCTCGCCATCTTGCCAGCCGCGTCGGGGTCTGCCAGGACGCGCTCCCTCATCGGACGGCCTCCGGTGCGTGAGTGGACGGCCTGGTAGCGGTGGACGAGCCGCGGGAAATCGAGTTGGAACTCGTGGCCCTCACCGGCGGTATAAGGACACTGCACCTCACAGAGCTTGCATTGGAAGCAAGCCTTCATGATGCGGGCGGTATCGGCGGAGTCTACCCTGTGGACGTCTCCGTCGTATTGCTTGTCCAAGAGATCGAAGAGGGTGGGGAAACTGTCACAGTACTTGAAGCAGAGGCGACAGCCATGACAAATCTCGAAGGTGCGAGTGGTCTCTTTCTGGAGGGCGTCCCCCTGCCAATAGTGCTCGTCCTCCGGGTCGTAGCTGAGGCCATCGGTGGGGAGGTAGGAAATGCGGTCTTGGCTCATCTTCCGGTCATGCTGGGGGAGCGACCGGACCCCGTGAGGGGTCCCCCTCGGCTCCCGAACGAGTTCGTCGGGTGGTAAGCGGCGTCGGCAACTAGGGGGCGCCGCTTCCTGCCACTAGTTCAGTTTATCCAAGAGACTCTGGAAGCGGCCGGCGTGAGATTTTTCCGCTTTGGCCAACGTCTCGAACCAGTCGGCGATCTCCGCGAATCCTTCCTGGCGGGCCGTCTTCGCCATGCCGGGGTACATGTCCGTGTACTCGTGCGTCTCGCCCGCCACCGCGGCTTTGAGGTTTTCAGAGGTGTCACCGAAGGGAAGACCCGTGGCTGGGTCGCCCACCGGCTTCAGGTAGTCCAGGTGTCCGTGGGCATGCCCGGTCTCACCCTCGGCTGTCTCTCGGAAGTTGCTGGCGATGTCGGGATAACCCTCGATGTCGGCCGCCTTCGCGAAGTAGATGTACCGGCGATTGGCCTGTGATTCACCGGCGAAGGCTGCTTTCAAGTTCTCATGTGTCTTGGTTCCTTTTAGCTCTCTTCCCATGGCTTACTCCTTTCGGCTCTTTCTCGGCCGGCATCTCGAGCAGATGCCGGTGAAACTGACGGAATAGTCAGTGATAGTGAATCCGGTCTTGCGAGTGTTGGGAATCGAAACGTTGGAGATCGCGGATGCTTCCAGGTCCACCAGGCTCCCACACTGTTGGCAAACCAAATGGTGATGGCGCTCGACGTTGGGGTCGAAGCGCACCACTGCATCCGGGTGCGACAGCTTGCGCGCCGCACCGACCTGAACCAGCGTATCGAGCACCCGGTAGACGGTGGTGCGCGACAATCCGGGAACCCGTTCGCGAACCGCTTCGTAGATCTCCTCGGCGGTCGGGTGGTCGCCTCGCTCCAAGAGCTCCTGCAGGATGACCCGTCGTTGCACGGTCAGGGAAAGACCCTTCTTGCGGCAGAGATCCTCGAAATGGGTGAGTCGGTTCATGACGCCTACCAACAAACGGTATGCTACACCATTTGATATAGAATAGCAATTAATTCTTATTTTATTGTACTGGAATGGTTTATATCTATAAAGTCACCCGTTCCAGAAGGCGGGGGAGTCGTTTGGGCGGGCCTCCGAGGCGCCCGCCCGAACGAGCGAGCCCTAACGAACGGCGGCGAGAGCCG
>DATEAO010000327.1:0-5174 GCA_035288345.1 Candidatus Methylomirabilota bacterium
CGTCCCAACCTTCGCCGCCTAGCATCTGGACCTTTTTGGTCAGCCTGTAGGAGTCCCACACTCGCACCCGTCGCAGCCCTATTCAGAGAAGGCCGGCCAGCCTAGCCATTGGGTAGACCAAGGTGAATGATTACCGATCACACCTGAAAGTCGTCGGGATTGCGCTTATCGTAGTTGGTGCCCTCGACATCGGGTGGACGATCTATTACATAGCCCACCGCATGGGGTATTCGTCAAGCTTCAACGTTTTTGCGGTTATTGCCGGTGTTTTACTCATTCGCGGCGGCCTGCGGACGGCGAATGTGGTGGCATTCTTCAGCGCCTTCATGTTGAGCGGTTTCATTGGCTTGTTCACCGTGCTGCCGTTTCTCATGTCATTGGATCTCATTGCGGCCTACTTGAGACTTTATCCCGTGCCCTTCGGGGGCAGTCTCCTGCTGGCCATCTGTGTTCTGATTCTTTTGGGTTGGGTTTACAGGCGCTTGACGAGCCCTCCGGTTCTGGCAGCTATTGCGGAGAGACATCCACGCTACACATCCTTTTGGCGGCGTCCGCGCGGTGGATTCCTTGCTGGCGTTCTGTTGGTCGTCATTCTGGTTGTCGGTCTGAGTTTCCTGATGCATGGTGCGACAGCCCAGCAGGCTGTTACAAAGGCAAAGGAGAAAGTCGGCGAAGGCTACAAGTTTCATGTCAGTTCTTGGAGTACACGTTCGTCCAGAGGCCGGACGCATGTCGAGGCAGTCGTGATAGCGTACAACCAGAGGGAGATTAAGGAGATCCAGGTCGAGTGGGAGGAGTGAAAAGGTCTAACAATTCGGTCGGGCGAACCGCGCGCCGGCCGGTGGCTCTGGTTGGTGAAGGCGGCGGCGCTGGCGGCTCGCCTGCGGTCGCTCACCTCTGCCGTTTAGACCAATGATCATGAAGACCGCGCTCTGTTTGGTGGCGGTAATGGGCGCGTTTTTGCTTACGATAACCGACGCGCGAGCTCAGTTGTTCGAGGCGGATTCGAAGCGATTTGGCGATCCGAAATTTGACATCGTCGTCAAGGAAATTGAACGTCGAGAGCGCGCCTCGGTGATTGTGGTGACGATCAACGCGCGCGGCTCCTCGGTCGGCTCATCGTTCTTTCTCCTCTGCAGTATTCGTCAACTTGCGGCGCGACGCGGCAACCATCGTTATATCGTCAAGCTGGAGGATCGACCGAAGCGCGGCCAGATGCTTGTCGGCTTCCTACAGAGCCGCGACGAAGCTCCCGCGAGGCTCGGTCCGGAGTTTCAAGCGCTCAATTCCGGCCAGGATGTTATTGACCTCGACCAGTTCGCCGAGATATGCGCCTCGATGAAATGAGGTGGAGCAAAATGAGTCGGAGAACAATTTCTTGATGGGGCGCGGCTGGGAAGGATTAAGAATCCTGGAAAAAGTACTCTGACCCCGTATTGTTAGACGGCGGCGAGAATAACCAAGCGCCACCCGCCAGTGCCGTTGGCATTGAGGCCCTATTGTTTTCGGGCCATACGCCTGAGAAGCTGTCGTACAGTGACGATCGTTACGCCTCGCTGAAACAAGAGGCGGATCAGCTCAAGGTCTCTGGTAAAATCCGCGTCGCGGCTGACCAGATATTCGGCGTTTCCCGTGAGGGCCGCTTCCAACAACTCATCGTCATTTGGATCACGGCAGACCTTGAGGTGGCCAGTGGTGGGTACAACCTGGGCCCTCGACTGGATCATGACCAGATAGAGTTGTGCCTCTGACTCACTGTAGGGCCGGGTGCGTTGGAGGCGAGGGCGAGCAAGAACGCGAGCAAGCTCGTTGAGTAAAGGGGCCGAAGTGAGCACGTCGAACCGGCCTTCAATCCACTGTTCAATAAGGCGAGCGGGGTAACCTTGCGGGTTGAGGAACGCTGAGACCCAGACGCTGGTGTCTATGACGATCGTCGGCGGCGTCGGGATCTTCGAACTTCCTCTCTCGCGCGGGTGATCTCTTCTTCGATTTCGCGCGGGCTCAGGGAAGAGGGCCTCGTGTGAACACTCCTGAGCAACTTCCGAAACGCCTTGGCCCAGGTCGCTTTGGAAAGAATGGCGATATTCACCCGCTCGTGGTTCTTAAGAGGTAGGCGGCGAAGCGGCTTGAGGACTCCGTCCTCGAAAACCACCGGAATCACATATGCCGAGCCGGAATCGTTTTGAGCCATGGAATTCACCACTGAAGCAAGAGTAGGAGATGAGGGGTTTACTGTCAAGCTCCCACGGCTCGGCACGTCTTCGCCACCCTAATGGAATTAGGCTGACCAGTATTACCGGCGACGAATACTCTCTTGGCGTCTTTGACCCCTCAGGAGCCTTCGTGTTATAAACATCAGACATTCCATGGATTACAAGGCCACGCTGAACCTGCCGAAAACCGACTTCCCCATGAAGGCGGACCTCCCAAAGCGGGAGCCGGAGCGCCTCAAGCAGTGGGAGCAGCAGGGGATCTATCGGCGAATCCGTGAGGTGTGCAAGGATCGCCCGCTTTGGATCCTCCACGACGGGCCGCCGTACGCGAACGGTCACATTCACCTCGGCCACGTCCTCAACAAGATCCTGAAAGACTTCGTGGTGAAGTCGAAGACGATGGCGGGCTTCAACGCCGTCTACGTCCCTGGCTGGGACTGCCATGGCCTCCCCATCGAGCACCAGGTGGACAAAGAGATGGGAGAGAAAGCGTGGGCGCTCCCTCCTCTGGAGAAGCGCCGTCGCTGCCGCGAGTACGCGCTCAAGTTCGTCGAGATCCAGCGGGAAGAGTTCAAGCGCCTGGGCGTGTTCGGCGATTGGGGCTCGGCGTATCTGACGATGACGCCCCACTATCAGGCGACGATCGTGCGCGAGTTCGGTCGCTTTGTGGGGAAGGGGATCGTGTACAAGGGGAAGAAGCCGGTCCACTGGTGCACCACGTGCCGAACCGCGCTGGCCCAGGCCGAGGTGGAATACGAGGACCACACCTCGCCGTCGATTTTTGTCAAGTTCCCGCTCGACCGAGTTCCCGATTCTCTCTCACCGCACATCGAAGGGAAGCAGGCGTTTGCGCTCATCTGGACCACCACACCGTGGACGCTTCCGGCAAACCTCGCGATCGCGCTCCATCCCGAGCATGAGTACGCGCTCGTCGAGGCCGGAGAGGAACTGTATCTGCTCGCAAAAGATCGCGTGGCCGCCACGATGGCCGTGGCTGGGATCAAGCCGTTCACGGTGCGAGCGGTCTTTCCGGGTTCCGCGCTTAAAGGGTATGCGGCGCATCACCCCTGGATGGATCGGGACGCGCCGTTCCTTCTCGCAGACTTCGTCGCCCTCGACGAGGGGACCGGCGCGGTCCACATTGCGCCAGGGCACGGCGAAGAAGACTATGAGCTTGGGCTTCGCTCGGGCCTTTCGGTGTACAACCCCGTGGACGATGATGGCCGGTTCCTTCCGGAAGTCCCCCACTTCGCCGGGATGAACGTCTGGGACGCGAACCCGCAAATCATCGAGTTTCTCCGCAATGCCGGGAAGCTCCTCGCCGCTGGAACGGTGAGCCACACCTATCCGCACTGCTGGCGCTGCAAGAATCCCACGCTCTTCCGCTCGACCGAGCAGTGGTTCATCTCGCTCGACAAAAACGGGCTCCGCGCGCGGGCGCTCGAAGCGGTGCGCCAGGTGCGGTGGATCCCCGCGTGGGGCGAGGAGCGGATCGCCAACATGATTCAGTTCCGCCCGGACTGGTGCATCTCGCGCCAGCGCGTCTGGGGCGTGCCGATCGTGGCCTTCTACTGTCGGAGCTGTCGCGGGCTCCTTGTTGAGGAGCGCATCGTTGGGCACGTCGCGTCGCTGATGGCCCAAGGCGATGGCGCTGACCTCTGGTATGCGCGGGAGGCCAACGAGCTACTCCCCGCCGGAACCCAGTGCCCGCAGTGCGGAGGGAGTGAGTTCGAGAAAGAGCGGGACATCCTGGATGTGTGGTTCGACTCCGGCTGTTCTCATGCGGCCGTTCTGGAAGATCACCCCGAGCTTCGATGGCCTGCTGAGATGTACCTGGAGGGCTCTGACCAGTATCGCGGCTGGTTTCATTCATCGCTGCTCGAAGCCGTGGGGACACGGGCTGTGCCGCCCTATCGGACAGTGCTTTCCCATGGGTTCTTTGTCGACGGCGAGGGCAAGAAGATGTCCAAGTCTCTCGGCAACGTGATCACGGCTGAAGAATTGATGCCGAAGTACGGGGCCGAGATCCTGCGCCTTTGGGTCGCCTCAGAGGACTATACCGAGGACATCAGGGTGTCGTTCGAGATCCTCACGCGGCTGGCTGAGGCCTATCGAAGGATTCGCAATACCTGTCGGTTTCTTCTGGGGAACCTCGCGGACTTCAATCCTCGAGAGCATCACGTTGCGCCGCCCGAGCGTGATGAATTGGATCGATGGATCCTGCTTCGTCTGGCACGTCTCACGGAAAAGATCAGAACGGCCTACGACGACTATCAGTTCCACACGGTCTTTCACGCGCTTCACAACTTCTGCGCGGTGGACCTCTCCTCGCTCTACCTCGACATCATCAAGGACCGCCTCTACACCTCGGCGAAGCATGCTCCGGGACGGCGGGCCGCTCAGGCGACCTGCCACGACGTGTTGGTCACACTGACAGGCCTGATGGCGCCGATCCTGTCGTTCACGGCTGAAGAGGTGTGGGGCTATCTTCCCGGGGTTCAGAAGGCCGAGAGCGTACACCTCACGACGTTTCCCTCCGTCCCGCCTGAATGGGTGGACGAACGCCTGGGGGCTGAATGGGAGCGCCTCCTGAACGTCCGTCGCGAGGTCGCCAAAGCGCTCGAGCTGGCCAGACAACGCGGGCTGATCGGGAGCGGGCTCGAGGCGCGGGTGAACCTCTATGGGGAGGAGCAGCTTCAGCGCTTTCTCAAACAGAAGGCCGGGCTCCTGGCCACGCTCTTCATCGTCTCTCAGGTGGAGCTGACGAACGGGCCGAGGGAGGACATGCCGGTCACGCATTACGCCGAAGGGCTCTGGGTGGGGGTGGACCGCGCCCGAGGGACCAAGTGCGAGCGCTGCTGGGTCTACAGTGAGCGCGTTGGTGAGGACCGCGACTTCCCCACCCTCTGTGAACGATGCGCCCCGGTGGTTCGCGGTTGAGCCTCGCGCTCGGCATCGGGG
>DATEAO010000328.1:0-4301 GCA_035288345.1 Candidatus Methylomirabilota bacterium
CAAGGATCAGGACAAGACCGTACCGTCCAGCCATCCCATCGTCCTATAAGTACCGCCGAAGCTGCTCACGGTATCGCGTGTAGATCAGAGAGACCCCCAAAAGGACTACCCCCAACACCACAAAGGACAAGATTCGGGCTAAGGCATCGAGCTGACGCAAGTCATACACGAAGACCTTGAGGATGCAAACCCCCAGCAGGAGAAGCCCTAACAAACGCAAGACACGTTGACGAAGGAGAAAGCCTGCCACAAGGAGTACAAGTCCTTCGAGTCCCCACGCTACAGTCAGCACGCGCCCGGAGACCTCGTAGAAGAGGAGCAGCGTGAGGAGGGTTGTGGCAAGGATGGAGTACATGGTTGCTGCCTGCTGGTCAAGTTGAGTCAGCAGATCCCTGACACGGCTCTTTGCCGCCGATATTCCGCCATTCCGACGCCTCGAACATAGAAACTGACCGGCGTATAAGCTTCCAACAACGACAGCTCCTATGAGGACACGGTCAGGCGCACCGGCGAGATTGTCTGGAATGTGGAAGTTGGTGGCCCAACTACGGAGGAACGTCAGCAACGCGAGAACATAGCTTTGCCAGCGAAGGTCGTCACTTTTCCAGCGGATTCCGACGAACAGCAATCCAAGTGCAAACAGCGACCAGCCAACGACCGCAAGGACAGGGCCGGCCTCGAACCGAATGAGTACCGCTACCAACAGCGCCGGCGCGTATAGGTAGAGCCGAGATAGGCCGGATTCCCACGCGACGAGTTGTCCTCGTTCTCCTTCCTTACGGAGCTTGGCCGACAGGTAATAGAAGAAGAGCGTGAGAGGGGAAACGGTCAGGACGCGGTGGGAGATGCCGGCTGTCTCCCCCGTGCCCGTGAAGTTCGCAAGGAATAGCCGACCATACGCCAGCGCCCCCACGAGGTTCCCTTGGAGCCTCAGCATAGGAAGGGAGAGAACGAATCCGAGCTCCATGAGGAGCAGGCTCACGATACCCCAGGCAACCGCGACCACCGGCGCTGGAAGGACGTGCCAGATCAGTCCGGTAACCAGGACGGTTCCCCCTGCCGAGCTCACATCTCTGACGAGTAGACGCTCCCGGTCAGGAAGACGGCCTGGGCGGAGCAGAAATGCACGAGCGGCGGCGGCGTACGTCAGGATCGCGCCGAGGCCCAGCGTCATCCATGGAGCACTGACGACGTCACTGCGTGTACCGAACATGTTCAGCATCACCACAGCCGCGAAGCCCAGAGCAGCCACGGCATATGCTTGATACCGGAACTCCGCGAGCTCCTTGCGAAGCCCGACCTCGAACAGGGGAAACGCGAGTACCAGCCAACCTATTCCGACGTACGTGGGACGAATCTCAAACCCCAGGACCAACACCAGGAGAGCGCACGCGCCATAGCTGTACGCCAGCTCCGGGAGGAGAAGCAGGGGTTTCTTGCTTGGCCGGATACACGAACGGTTTATGGAGAGGACCACGGCCGTCAGCAAGGCCGCAAAGGTCCACGCCATCATGTTCATTCCCGCGAAAGCCACCTGCCCGCCCCTCGGAATGTCAGCAAGCAACAACTTCACCACGGAAACCCCGAACACCCCTGCGCTGAGAGTACGGAGGTATGGCTGTCCGAGGCGTAGTCCTGCAAGGAACAGAAACTCGGCCTCCAGGAGAAGGGCGACATGGAGGCTCAACCCGGAGTACCTAAGGAAGATACCAGGGGTTGCTAGCGCCACAGCAATGGTGACCGCGCTCTCATAACCGCCAAGTAGCGCACGTTCAGCGATGCTGGTGTTGTCATCGAAGCTGGAAGGGGGCCGAATCTTCGCTCGAACAACCGTGCTGGCAAGATACGCCGCCGCTGCTGCTGCAAAGAAGAGATGGAGATCAGTCAGACCAACCGACGACCACTGCAGCAAGGAGACCCCGATGAAACCACACGCATTGAGTGGAAAGATCGTCTGTGAGAGTGGGATCGTCTGGCGACGCCTGGCGACCCCAAGGAGATCAAACGCCTCGAACAAGACCCAGTAAACTGCCAGCACGAACTGACCGCTGACAAAATCGCCAAGGAAGGAGCCAGAATGCGGGCCTAGGGTGTACCGCACCGCATACATTCCATACGTGGCGATCACACCAGCCACCATCACGCGAACCCATGCGAATTGATGCGCGACGAAAAGTAGTGAGCCTACCAGCGGGACCGAGGCAAGTACGGAGAAGCTTGACACCGGGCTTATTGCCACAGTCACGAATCCCACAAAGTAAGCAAGCCCCGTCACAACTTCTGACTTATAGTGCAACGAGTGAAGAATCATCCCGGCAGCAACGGTCCCTAGTAGAACCATGCCGATCAAGGGGTCACGGACGACTCTGGCGGCTTCAAGGCCATGCATGGCGTACGTCGTGGCGTAAGCCGCCGCCCACCCTCCTCCGATGAGTCCCCGCGCAAAGATCACGTAGCGTACGCGACGCTCAAGAACGACGCCCCACCCCAACATCGCCACGCTTACCGCGAACCCGACCGCCACTCGCCCAGCGGGGCCCAGGTGCTTCAGCGAGTACGCGAGAAACAACGCCAGTCCAAAGACCAGGACGAGCACGCCCAGCTTGTTGAGCCAGCTTCCACCGACGATGGCCTCCCACTCCTCATGTGCCACCTGCTCGCGGATCTGCCGGCCGAGCCTGGCGAGAATCGAGGGCTTGGCTGGGATAGACGGTGCAACAACCCGGCGCGACATCTCGAGACGAAAAGCCGTATCGACCGATTGGGGTGAGACTGTCGCTGTTGAAGAGGTCTCGATCTGTCCTGGAGGAATGTCAACTGGTCTTGTTGTCGTAGGCGCCTCGAGGACTGCAGCCGCCCCGACGTCCTCGTGCAGGAGCGCTTCAAGGTTCGCGACACGCTGCACAACGTCCTTAATTGTCGCCTCGCCGGGCTGCGTACCACGCGAGCGAGAGGACAGCTCCTCAATCTTGCGATCCAACTCCTTGAAGCGCCTCGAAATGACAAGCCAGCGTATGAACAGGACACCGAGGAGAATTTCAATGAGAGTTCCCATTATTCATCCCCCACACGGTCCGGGTGATCTCCCCTCCAATTTGAGGACACTACCGATAGAGCGATTCGAGGACGTCTTTGTACTTCTCGGCCACGACCTTGCGCTTCAGCTTCAGCGTCGGCGTCAGCTCCCCACCCTCCTGGCTGAATTCGGCAGGGAGCACCGCGAACTTCTTGATCCTGGCGTACGAGGCGAGCTGCGCGTTCTTCTGCTCGACGATCCGGCCGACCCGCTCGATCACCGCAGGGTGACTGGTCAGACCGGCGTAGTCTGTGATCGGGATGCCCTGCGCCCTGGCGAACGGGGCGAGCCCCTCCGCACTCACGACGATCAGCGCCACCGGATACGGCCTGCGATCGCCGTAGACCATCACGTGGGCGATCAAAGGATCGCCGCTGAAGAGACTCTCGACGTTCTGCGGGGCGATGTTCATCCCTCCGGAGGTCACGATCAGGTCCTTCTTCCTGTCCGTAATGAATAGGAATCCCTCGTCGTCCAGCCGCCCGATATCCCCGGTGTGGAACCACCCGTCCGCGTCGAAGGCTTCAGCCGTCGCGTCGGACTTCTTCAGGTAGCCGCGGGTGGCGATGTTCGGGCCCCTGGCCAGGATCTCCCCATCCTCGGCGAACCTGAGCTCGACCCCTGGAATCACCTGGCCGACCGAGCCGAACTTGAACGCGTCGATTCGGTTGAAGGTCAGCACTGGGCAGGTCTCGGTCAAGCCGTAGCCCTCCAGAACGGGGATCCCCACGGCGTGGAAGAACTCTGCGACCTCCTTCGAGAGCGCGGCCCCCCCGGACACCGCGAACCGGAGGCGGCCCCCGAGCGCCTGATGCAGCTTCGAGAAGACCAGCCTGTCGGCCAGCCGGCGCTTGAATGCGAGCCAACTTGGGAGAGGCTTCCCGGCCTGTTCAAGCCTGGACGCCTCGCGGCCGACCCCCACCGCCCACGAGAACAGCTTTCGCTTGATCGGCGACCCCGACTGCACCTTGGCCAGGACCCCAGCGTACACCTTCTCGAAAACGCGGGGCACGCTACAGATGAAATGGGGCCGGATCTGGCGGAGATTGTCGGCCACCTTCTCCACGCTCTCCGCGAATGCGGTGGTCAAGCGACGGTAGACGGCGTTGTACGAGTCGAGGCGCGAGAACGAGTGGGCCAGCGGCAGAAAAAGGAGGTGGACATCACCCGGCTGCACCGGCGTGACCTGGGCGCACGCGCGCATCATCGCGAGGTGATTCCCGTG
>DATEAO010000329.1:0-2099 GCA_035288345.1 Candidatus Methylomirabilota bacterium
CGGAAGGGGCTGGCGGACAGACTTACGGGGGCAGGGCCTCGGCAAGCCCGCCGCGGTTTAGAACGCCCTTGCTGAAGACCCAACGCGTGAAATGGATCCGACCCTTATTCCATTCTAATGGCAGATCACAGGTCGCTGTGCTAACATTCGTTTTCAATGAAGGTCCTGCGGGATTATCGGGGGTTATCAGTTCGGCTCAGCGACGAGCGGCTGGCACATATTCTGGAACATCCCGAGATGGGCGGAATGGAAAGAGCGATCGAGGAGACACTCGCGCAGCCGGAGAGGGTCCTTGAATCCTTCAGTGATCTCGACGCGCGACTTTACTACCGCTTCTATACAGGGACTGCTGCTGGAGATAAGTATCTTGGCGTGATAGTCAAGCATGCGGGCGGGGATGCCTTTGTCGTTACTCCGTATCTGACCGACAAGGTGAAGAGGGGGGTGCTGATATGGCCGAAAGAACTCTAAAGATCTGGTACGACGCTGAAGGAGACTACCTAGAAGTGATCTTCGACCAGAGGCCGGGCTACTTTCGGGAGACGGCGAGTGACCAGGTGATGGAGAAGGTGGATGATCACGGCAACATCCTTGGCTTTTCAGTGCTCAAGGTGAGCGCTGCACGAGAAGCTCCCTTGGAGGTGGCTCTCTGATCGCTTTCAGCCGCCTCCTTGACATCGTTTCGCCTCTCGCCTACACTAGGTCCAAGTAATTAATCAGTTCGCCCGCTGAAAGGAGGTGAGTCCCATCGGCAGGAAACCAACACACCCTATGACCAAGGTCGTTTCTGCACTGACGGCGAGGACCCAGCTCGGGGCGATCATGCAGCGAGCGAAAGAGAACCAGGAGCGATTCATTGTGGATCGACGCGGCGAGCCGCAGGTGGTGATCCTCTCGGTCGAAGACTACTTCCGGAACGTGGTGAAGCAACCGGCGAGTCTGATTCGGCTCCAAGAGGAGGCGGAGAAAAGGCGCCTCGACAGGCTTTCGATGAACGCGATCGACCGGGAGATCCGCCGCATGCGGAAGTCCCAGCACCGTGGCGGCGCCTGAAATTCGCGCTGTCCTCGACACGAACGTCGTCGTGTCGGCGGCGCTCAAGCCCCACAGTCTTCCCGCAGCGATTGTCTCCGCCGCGACCGCGCAGCTCTTCACGCTGTGCCTCTCCGACGCCATCCGAGACGAGTACCAGCACGTGCTCACCCGAGGCAAGTTTGGGTTTCCTCCGGCCCCCGTCTCCCGTTTTCTCGCGGAGCTCGAAGCGACCGCACGGAGGGTGACGCCCACAGAACGACTCGCTATCACCCGAGACTCAGAGGATAATAAGTTCCTCGAATGTGCGGTAGAGGCGAACGCCTCCCACCTCGTCACCGGCAATACTCGACACTTCCCCTGCCAGTTCAGGACGATTCGGGTGGTCACGCCCCGCGAGTTCTTTGCTCTCCTCCTCGAGCGGCTGGCCCCATAGACAACCGGATGGAGCGTGGGAGGGTGCGGGCCTGTTGTTACGGCAGCTAGGGGAGGGATGTCAAGTAGCTTCCCGTTTGTTGTCATCCTGTTGGAGGGCCGCCTTGGCTCGCCCTCCGTTTCGTTTCCGTCCTCCTCTTGTTCCTCATCCAGGGGGATCCGGCGCAGAATGGCTCTATCGCCTTCCGCTCCTGCAAGATGATCGCTTCTAGCGCCAACTTGACCTGCTCCGCCACGCACTAACCCCTTGACATGAAGTACCGATTTTGGTACACGTAGATATGAGACCGGCCCTCCAGAAGATCGTCGCGGCGTTTTACCGGACCCCGGCAGGAACCGAGCCGGTCCGCGACTGGCTGAAGGCCCTGCCGCCCGAGGACCTGGCCCTGGCCCACATACGCATGAAGGAGATTGAACAATGACCAAGCGCAATAGAAAGAAGGGGGCCGTCGGCTCTACATTCGATGACTTCCTGAAGGAAGACGGCACCTACGAATCGACTCAAGCCGTGGCCATCAAGCGCGTTCTCGCCTGGCAGATCGGGCAGGCGATGGAGAAGAGGCACATCACCAAGGCGGAAATGGCCAGGCGGATGGACACCAGCCGTAGCCAGCTCGACAGGCTTCTTGATC
>DATEAO010000330.1:0-17737 GCA_035288345.1 Candidatus Methylomirabilota bacterium
GGCTGCGCTCACGGGCACGATCGGCTCATATGCGCAAGCCAACAGCTTTCTCAAGAACTTCAAGGGGGGCATCACGGGTGAGGACGTTCGGGAAGGGCTCACCGCGGTTGTCTCGGTCAGGCTCCCCGACCCCCAATTCGAGGGGCAGACAAAGGCGAAACTCGGCAATAGCGATGTCAAGGGGTTGGTCCAGCAAGTCGTCAACGACAAGCTGGCCGAGGCGTTCGAGGAAGACCCGACCACTGCACGGAAAATCGTTGAGAAATGTGCGCGCGCGGCTCAGGCCCGCGAGGCTGCCCGAAAAGCGCGAGAGTTGACCCGCAAAGGCGGGCGCGACGACGAGGGCCTTTCAGCGAAGCTCGCCGCCTGCTCTGAGCGAGACCCGCAGTTCCGTGAGCTCTTCCTCGTCGAGGGGGACTCTGCTGGCGGCTCGGCCAAGCAGGGGCGTGACCGGCGCACCCAGGCGGTGCTGCCGCTGAGGGGAAAGATCATCAACGCCGAGAAGGCGCGCTACGACAAAGTCCTCTCCCACCAGGAGATCCGGCTGCTCATCTCTGCGATGGGGACGGGGATCGGTCCCGACGAGTTCGATGTCTCGAAGCTCCGCTACCAGAAGATCGTGCTGATGACTGATGCCGATGTGGACGGCGCGCATATTCGAACGCTTCTCCTCACGTTCTTCTTCCGGCACATGGTGCCGGTAATCGAAGCGGGACACCTCTACATCGCTCAGCCTCCGCTCTTCAAAGTAAAGAAGGGGCGCACTGAGAAGTACCTGATGAGCGAGCGGGAGATGGAAGAGTTTTTGCTGGCGAACTGGGTTGAAAAGGCAAACTTGAAGGTCCCAGGGAAGTCCGCGCCGCTCCGGGAAGAGGCCCTCCAACAGGCCATTAAGCAGGTGCTTGAGTTTAAGCATCTTTTCCAGAAATTCGTCAAGCGGGGCGTCCCAGCAAAGCTTGTCGATGGATTACTCCAAGCAAGAGTCAAGACCACAAAGCGAGGCGTTAGTCCTGAAGATATTCTGGTAGCGATGCGAGAGGCCCTGGTTAACCAAGGGCTTAGAGACCTCGAGATCCGGATAAGACCTGAGGATGATAACGGCGGTGGACTAACGTTCGAAATTCAGGGGGAAGAACCTGGAGAGGTACAATTAGACACGCTTCGGTCTCCGGACTACCAAGTTCTATACGAACTGTACGAGAAGATTCCGCCGCTGCACAAAGGACCGTGCCTCGTCGTGGACGGAAGCGGTAAGGAGATAGAAGTCAGAAGTCGAGAGGAGTTGATTCAGGTAGTGTTCAAATTTGCTAAGGAAGGAGCGACTATCCAGCGCTACAAGGGGCTGGGTGAGATGAACCCGGAGCAGCTCTGGGAGACCACCATGAACCCCGAGACGCGGACCCTCCTCAAAGTCACCATGGAGGACGCTGTCGGCGCCGACCAGATGTTCACGATGCTGATGGGTGACGCTGTAGAACCCCGCCGCGAGTTTATCGAGAAGTACGCCCTCGACGCGATCAACATCGACGTCTAGCCTGCCCCACATGCCCGAACGCCAGATTCCTGTTCCGATCGAAGAGGAAATGCGCAAGTCCTATCTGGACTACGCCATGTCCGTCATCGTCGGTCGGGCGCTCCCCGACATTCGTGACGGACTGAAGCCTGTGCACCGGCGTGTGCTCTACGCCATGTCCGAGCTGGGGCTTGCCTGGAATCGCGCGTATAAGAAGAGCGCACGCGTCGTCGGCGAGGTGCTGGGGAAGTACCACCCACACGGCGATGCGCCGGTGTACGAGGCGCTCGTGCGTATGGTGCAGGAGTTCTCGCTCCGGTACCCGCTGGTGGACGGGCAGGGGAACTACGGCTCGATCGACGGCGACCCGCCGGCGGCCATGCGCTACACCGAGACCCGTCTGGCGAAGATCGCCCACGAGCTCCTCGCGGACATCGACAAGGACACCGTCAACTTCGTTCCCAACTTTGATGAGTCGCTCCAAGAGCCCACGGTTCTCCCGACTAGGGTTCCCAACCTCCTGATCAATGGGTCGGCAGGGATCGCAGTCGGGATGGCGACCAACATCCCTCCCCATAATCTCTCCGAGGTCGTGGACGGTCTCGTGATGCTGATCGATAACCCCGAGGCCAGCGTCGAAGAGATCATGAAGGTGATCACAGGTCCCGACTTCCCGACGCGAGGATATATTTACGGGACAGCCGGGATCCGAGAGGCCTACACAACCGGCCGCGGCATCATCACCATGCGGGCCAAAGCGCACGTGGAGAAGATGCGCGGCGGTCGTGAGGCGATCATCATCACAGAGCTTCCCTACCAGGTGAACAAGGCCAGCCTGATCGAGAAGATCGGGGAGCTGATTCACGAGAAGAAGATCGAGGGGATCTCAGAACGCCGTGACGAGTCGAACCGCGAGGGGATCCGAATTGTGCTGGAGCTTGGGCGCGGCGAGCTTCCACAGATCATTATGAACCAGCTCCATAAGCACACCCAGATGCAATCCACGTTCGGGGTGATCATGCTGGCCCTGATCGACAGGCGCCCTCAGGTCGTGACCCTCCGAGAGATGCTGGAGGCGTTCATCCGGTTCCGGCGCGAGGTCGTCACCCGGCGGACGAAATACGACCTGGCTCGCGCAGAAGAGCGGGCCCATATCCTCGAAGGGCTCAAAAAAGCGGTCGAGCAGCTCGATCTGGTCATACGCTTGATCCGTGGGGCGGAGAACCCCGATGCCGCGAAGACGGCGTTGATGAGTCGGCTGGACCTCTCCGAGATCCAGGCCAAGGCGATCCTGGACATGCGACTCCAGCGCTTGACCCAGCTCGAGCGGCACAAGATCGTGGAGGAGTACGATCAGACGATTGCGCTGATCCAGGACTTGAAAGGGATCCTCGGCTCCGACGCGCGGTTGATGCAGATCATCAAAGACGAGCTGTTGGCGATCAAGGCGGAGTATGGGGACGAGCGCCGCACCGAGATCATCGCTGAGACCACAGAGCTCACCATCGAGGACCTGGTCGCTGATGAAGAGATGGTGGTGACGATCACGCGCTCCGGCTATATCAAGCGCACGCACATCGAGGCGTATCGGAGCCAACGGCGGGGCGGCAAGGGCGTGACCGGGATGGAGACCAAAGAAGAGGACATCGTGGAGGACCTCTTCATCGCCTCTACGCACTCATACCTTCTCTTCTTCACTAACCGAGGAAAAGTCCACTGGCTCAAGGTGCACGAGATTCCCGAGGGGGGGCGGCAGGCCAAGGGGAAAGCCATCGTAAACATCCTCTCGCTTGGTGAAGGAGAACGTCTAGCCACCTGCGTGCCGGTTCGAGACTTCGGCGCCGGCGGCTTCATCCTCTTCGCCACGAAGCAGGGGAAGGTGAAAAAGACGGAGCTGGAAGCCTACTCGCATCCGCGCGCAGGCGGAATTCAGGCCATTGCGCTCGAGGAAGGTGACGAGGTGATCACGACCCGTCGCACTGATGGACAGCGGGAGGTGGTGCTCTCGACCAAGCTGGGGATGATCATTCGATTTTCTGAGGACGAAGCACGGCCAATGGGGCGGGTGACTGCTGGCGTCCGAGGGATTGAGATCGATGAGGGCGATGCGGTGATCGCGGCTGAGGTCGTGCAGGAAGGGGCTGCGATCCTGACCGTCACCGAGCGCGGCTACGGGAAGCAAACGCCTTTAGAAGAGTACCGACTCCAGGCGCGCGCGGGGAAGGGGATCATCGACATCAAGACTGGCGGCAGGAATGGCAATGTGGTAGGGATGGTCCAGGTCCGAGAAGGGGATGACATCCTCGTCGTCACCAAGAAAGGGAAGATCATCCGGTTCCACGCCCCGGACGTTTCCTCTCAAGGGCGGAACACGTGGGGGGTGCGGGTGATTGACCTTGATCCCGACGACCAGGTCGGGAGCATCGCGCGGGTCGATGCCGAGCAAGCCACCGAACCAGCCACCGAACCAGCCACGGAGTCAGCGCAGGGCGAGTCGTAAGGAGGGTAACGTGTTACCGAGGCCGCGTCTTGCGGCCTGTTTTTCTTTTGGAAGGTGTGACATTCCCGCCCCGCAGAAAAAATCAGAGTCTCAAGCCGCGTTGGAGCGATACTTGAGCTGATCCGATGCTCGACATCAAGCTCATCCGCGAAGATCCGCAAAAGATAGAGTCGGCACTCAGGGCCCGTGGAGTCGACCTCTCTCTGAAAGAGCTTCTCACCCTCGACGCCGAACGGAGAAATCTCCTGAGAGACGCCGAGGCGCTCAAGGCGCAGAGGAACAAGGCGTCAGAGGCGATCGGGGAGGCGAAACGGCAAGGCAAGGACGCTGCGCATGAGCAGGCACGGATGCGCGAGGTGGGGGAGCGGATTAAGGCGCTCGATGCCGAGACCAGGAGCGTTGAGGGTAAAATCGAGCAGTGGCTCCTGCTGCTCCCGAACCTTCCTCATGAGAGCGTGCCGGTCGCCGCGACCGCGGAAGGCAACATCGAGACTCGTCGATGGGGCGAGCCTCGGCGATTTGCTTTTGGGCCCAAACCTCACTGGGAGATCGGAGAGGCGTTAGGGATCCTGGATAGCGAACGGGCGTCGAAGATCGCGAAATCCCGCTTTACGGTGCTCTGGGGCGTGGGTGCGCGGCTTGAACGCGCCCTCATTCAGTTCATGCTCGATCTGCATACCCGGGAGCATGGGTACCGCGAGGTCTGGGTGCCCCATCTGGTTAACGCGGAGACGATGCGCGGGACAGGCCAGCTCCCCAAGTTCGAGGAGCAGCTCTTTAAAACAGTCGAAGCTGAAGAGGGGCGACCGCTCTACCTCATCCCGACAGCGGAGGTGCCGCTGACCGCTCTCCACGGCGGCGAGATCATTCCGGAAGCAGAACTCCCTAAGCGCTATGTCGCGTTCACGCCGTGCTACCGGCGCGAGGCCGGCAGCTACGGGCAGGACACCAAAGGGATGATTCGTCAGCACCAGTTTGACAAAGTCGAGTTGGTGAAGGTGACCGCTCCTCAAAACTCGTACGACGAGCTGGAATCCATGGTCAAACATGCAGAGGAGGTTCTGAAGCGTCTCGACCTTCCGTATCGGGTAATGCTCCTCTCGACAGGGGACATGGGGTTTGCCGCGGCGAAAACGTATGACCTGGAGGTGTGGCTTCCGGGGCAGGGGAAGTACCGTGAAATCTCGTCCTGCTCGAATTGTGAGGGGTTCCAAGCTCGCCGCGCGTCGATCCGTTACAAGCCAACGGCTGGCGGAAAGACTGAATTCACCCACACCCTGAACGGCTCGGGGCTTGCGGTCGGGCGCACGATGATCGCGGTTCTGGAGAACTGCCAGGGCGCTGATGGGAGTGTCGTGATCCCCCCAGCTTTACGCCCGTACATGGATGGTCTCGAACGCATCACCTCAGCGTGATACGCTAGCATGTTCTCTCTTCCCAGATGGCGCAGGAGCGGGCGCGATGACAATCGCGGTTGAGGGAATATTCGCCAAGGATTCGTAGGTCGTCAGGAGCGGGCGGGCGGTAGCCCGGGCGCCCGCGACTTTATGGAGGGGTGGCCGAGCGGCCGAAGGCGCCGGTCTTGAAAACCGGAAGGCGAAAGCCTCGGGGGTTCAAATCCCTCCCCCTCCGCCATTACAGCACGGGCACCCGGGCTATCGACCGCCCGTGCTCTCGTGTGTACGATGGGCTTTGCCAGGCCGGTGCGCTCGTGCAACCGAGGGGATCTGTCCCTCCGATTCCTCCCCCCAAGAAATTGCGCGGGCGAACCCGCGCTCGAACGAGTTTTCTCCGCACTTCCTCAGCGTAAACGCCACATTGCTTTTCAGGGGGTGGGAAATGCTTTATAGTGGTTGGGCTTAAAACATTGGGAGAGGTGGCCGAGCTGGCCGAAGGCAGCCGCCTGCTAAGCGGTTATAGGGGCTAAAACCTCTATCCCGGGTTCGAATCCCGGCCTCTCCGCCACGCGCCCATAGCTCAGTTGGATAGAGCGTCGGACTACGAATCCGAAGGTCAGAGGTTCGAATCCTCTTGGGCGCACCAGCTTTATTGGGGCGCGGGCCCGCACCCATAGATTTGCGGAGCAAATCTGGACATGGGTGCCCCAGCGTTTGGATTTCGCGTGCGAAATCCGCTGGGGGGCTGTCGCCCGCCCACGCCGGGCGTCCGCGCGGGACGGCAGCGGCTTACGCCGGCGCGTTGGAAGTTGTTACGACTCCAAGGAGTCGCGATGAGTGACGAGGCGTTTATGACTAAGGCTCTTGCCGAAGCTCGGCTCGCTTTTCAGGAAAGCGAGGTTCCGGTCGGAGCGGTCGTTGTGCTGGACGACGAGATAATCGGGCGCGGCCACAACGAGCCGATCGGCCAAAGTGATCCAACGGCCCATGCTGAGATCCTTGCGCTCCGTGAAGCGGCACGTAAAACAGAGAACTATCGCCTCACCGGCGCTACACTCTATGTGACCTTGGAGCCGTGCGCGATGTGTTGCGGCGCGCTCGTCGCGGCTCGCGTTGACCGAGTGGTCTTCGGCGCTGAAGATCCAAAGGCCGGCGCCGCGGTCAGTCTCTATCGATTGCTCGATGACGCGAGACTGAACCATCAAGTGGCTGTCACTGGAGGAGTGCTTGCTGAAGAGTGCAGCGCGCTCCTCCAACAGTTCTTTAGAGAGAAACGAATATCGGGAACGAGGGCGCAGTCCGATTGACTGCAGAGTAGGGAGCGGGCGTGGTGAAACCCGGGTGCCCGCGACTAGATGGAGGGGTGGCCGAGCCCGGTTGAAGGCGCTCGACTCGAAATCGAGTAGGGGCCCACAAGGTCTCTCGGGGGTTCAAATCCTCTCCCCTCCGCCAATTGCAGCACGGGCGCCCGGGCTGCGCCCGCCCGTGCTCGCGTGTGGATGGGGCGCGGTGCTTTGACGGTTGCGGGCAGAGCCCGCGCTCGAACGAGGAGGAGTGGGTTTTAGGGAAAAGAGGGTGTGGGCGTGACCGATAGGTCCGGGCGCCCACACCGCAATGGAGGGGTGACCGAGCGGCCGAAGGTGCGGCACTGGAAATGCCGTGCGCGGGTAAACCCTGTGCCGTGGGTTCAAATCCCACCCCCTCCGCCATTGATTACAGCCCGGGCGCCCGGGCTGCGCCCGCCCGTGCTCGTGTGTAAGCATGGCGTGATGCTAGATCGAGGTGCGCGAGCAAAGCTCGCGCGCGAACGCGGCGCAGACTGGACGCTGGGAGGGAAAACGGGCGTGGGCGTGACGAACTCCGGTGGGAGAGTGCAACAACCAAAGTGTGTGACGCGAAGCGCGGGCGGACGATAGTCCGGGTGCCCGCGCGAGGTGACATCGCTTGGCCGTGCTAGACGGGGAGGTAGCGGTGCCCTGTAGCCCGCAATCCGCTATAGCGGGGTTGACGCCCTTCCCGAGGTCTTCCCGCGTTGAATGAGCCTTGTGAGGCCGCGTTGAAGGTCGGGCCCTACGCAACGGGAATCGTCGAACCCCGCCAGGCCCGGAAGGGAGCAACGGTAAGGCGCCCCTCTCGTGTGCCGTGGGAGTACCTGGCTGGAGCAGGTTTCGTGAGGAGATCGCAGGGCGGAAAAGATCGACGGGGGGCGCACGGCCTATTGGAGCGATCAGCCATCAGCTTTCAGCTGTCAGCTTTCGAGGGGAGACTGATAGGCTGGATGCTGATAGCTGACCGCTGAGAGCTCATCCAAATGACCTATCAGGTGCTGGCGAGGAAGTGGCGGCCCCAAACGTTCGGGGCGGTGGTCGGGCAGGAGGCCGTCACGCGCACGCTTCAGAACGCGATTACCGGCAACCGGATTGCCCACGCGTATCTCTTTGCCGGCCCCCGAGGCGTCGGCAAGACCACAACGGCGCGCTTGTTGGCGAAGGCGCTCAACTGCCTTGACCGGCGAGACGCGGAACCGTGTACCGCTTGCGCGCTGTGCGTGGAAGTTCAGAAGGGGACGGCGGTCGACATCATCGAGATCGATGGCGCCTCGAACCGAGGGATCGATGAGATCCGCACGCTGCGCGAGAACGTCAAGTACGCTCCGGCCAGGGGCCGCTACAAGGTCTACATCATCGATGAAGTGCACATGCTCACGGAGCCCGCGTTCAACGCGCTCCTGAAGACGCTAGAGGAGCCGCCGTCCCATGTGGTTTTCGTCCTCGCCACGACCGAGCCGAAGCGGATCCCGCTGACCATCCTCTCGCGTTGCCAGCGGTTCGATTTCAGACCGGTGGCCTCAGAGCTGCTCTCAGCGACCCTCGGGCGGATCCTCACGAACGAAGGGATCCCGCAGAGCGATGAAGCGCTCGACGTCATCGCGAGGGCGGCGGACGGAAGCTTGAGGGACGCGCTCTCGCTCCTCGATACCGCGATAGCCCATGGAGGCGGCGCGCTGGAGGCAGGAGCGGTGACGGAGCTGCTGGGCCAGTCGAGCCCGCTCCAACGGCGCCTGTTCATGGACGCACTCATCGCGCGCCAGAGCTCAACCGCGTTGGAGATCGCCGATCAGGTCGCGCGCCAAGGCCACGACCTCTCCACCTTCTGCCGCGAGACCCTCGAATCGTTTCGCCACCTGCTCATCCTTCGTGTCTCGCCGAACGTGACGATTCCGGGGCTTTCGCCCGCTGAGCTGACTGAGCGTCGCGCGGCAGCGGACGCGGTCAGCACTGAGGAGACTCTCTTCATTCTTCGAAGTCTCTTGGCCGCCGAGGCCGAAATGCGCCGCTCGCCGCACCCGCGCATTGAGCTGGAGATGGCCGTTGTCCGCGCGTGCTTGAGACTGTCGCCGAAGACGCTCGAAGCAATCTTGGAACGGGTGGAAGAGGCAGAAACGAGGCTCCGCCAGATGGCGCTGTTCGGCCCGGGGGGCGTGGCCAAACCCGAGCCGGTTCAGGAGACTCTCATTCCCTCTCCTCCTCTCACAGCGCCGCCCGCGCAGGAGCGAACCGCCCCGCGCGAAGCCTCTCAGCGTGCCGCAGTTGAGCCGTCACCAGTCCAGGTTCCGGCTCTGGAGGAGCGCTGGCAGCAACTGGTTGAGGAGATCATGCGACGGAAGCCGACGCTCGGACACGTGCTGGGACAGGCCGTGCCGGTGAGACGAGAGGACGATCGAGTCGTGGTGGCGCTGACGGGGAATCACTTCCACCAAGAGCTCCTCGGCGATTCGGGCAACCAGCAGCTGATTAATCAAACGGTGCAACGCTATTTCCCGGGCGCTGGTCGAGTTGTGGTTGAGAGTGGGGCCAACCAGTCGGCGACGGCTCAAGACCACCCTGCAGTTCAGGCGATCTTGGAGACCTTTCAGGGAGAAATTGTGGCGGTGCGTCCCCGCGCGCCCGAGGGAGGAGATGCCGAATGAAGGGATTTGGCAATATCATGAAGGAGGCACAGAAGCTTCAAGCCCAGTTAGAGGCGATGAAGGAGGAGGTCGGACGGCGCGAGGTCGAGGCCTCGGCGGGTGGAGGGATGGTGACGGTGAAAGCCAACGGGAACCAGGAGATCCTGTCCATCAAGCTCGATCGCGAGGTGGTCAACCCTGGCGACGTCCAGATGCTGGAAGACCTGATTATGGCGGCGACCAACGAGGCGCTTCGGAAAGCTCGCGAAATGCTTTCCCAGGAGATGGGGAAGCTCGCTGGCGGACTGAAGATCCCCGGCCTGATGTAGCAGATGGGTTACCACCCTGAACCAGTTGGCAGGCTGATCGAGGCGCTCCAGAAGCTTCCCGGCATTGGGCCCAAGACCGCCCAGCGCCTGACCTTCTTTCTCTTGAAGCGTCCGCACGAAGAGGTGATGGCGCTCTCACGCGCCATCACCGACGTCAAAGACCAAATCAGCTACTGTTCGATCTGTTTCAACGTCACGCGTGATGACCCCTGCTGGATCTGCGTGGATGTGGGGCGTGATTCCCGATTGCTCTGCGTGGTGGAGGAGCCGAACGATCTCATGGCCATCGAGCGCACAGGGGAGTTCCGCGGTCGTTACCATGTGCTGCTGGGCGCCCTCTCCCCGCTCGACGGGATCGGGCCGGAGGATCTCAAGGTGCGAGAGCTGCTGTTCAGGCTGGAGCGCGAGAGCGTTGAGGAGATCATTCTTGCCACCAACCCCAACGTGGAAGGTGAAGCCACCGCAATCTACCTCGCCAAGCTGCTGAAGCCGTTCAGCGCGAAGATCTCGCGGATCGCTCGCGGGGTTCCGATGGGGGGCGTTCTTGAATACGCCGATGAGGTGACCCTCTCCAAAGCCCTTGAAGGACGGCGCGAGGTCAGCTAACTCGGGCCCTCAGCCTTTACGAGTCGGCCTCCGATCCTGGCTGGCAAGCGATTGGATATAGCGCTGGAACTGAAAACGGTTCTCAAGCAGCGCGAGATCGGTGTGATAAGTCGAGGGGCCCGTGGCCTCAACCTTCGCCACAAGGGCGGTCAGGACATCACCCTGGATGGCGTGAGTCACTGCGGCGTTGAACTCCTCCACGCTCCGCAGGGTGGCCACGTGCGGAATGCCGGATGCGCGGGCGATCCCCTCTAGATCTGTCCCACTCGCTGTGGCTGTCGGAAAGCCACCGACCGAGAGCAGGCTCTCGTTATCGAAGATCACATGGACCAAGTTGTTCGGCCTGTATCGCGCGAGAGTCGTCAGGCCACCCAGATTCATCAGGATCGAGCCATCCCCATCAAGGACCACGATCTTCTGCTCCGGCAGACACAGGGAGAGACCAAGCCCGGTCGAAGAGGCCAGCCCCATGGCATGCTGCAGGTAGAAGAAGTTGGGGCGGTGGCCCAGCGACTGGAGCTCGGCAGCAACCGCGCCCATGATGGTCACGACGAGGCACGATTCAAGCCCGGAGTAGACCGATCGCAGACAGTCGATGCGGAGCATCACTCCTCCCACATCAGCTCTCGCGTCAAGAGGAGCGCGACAGGCTGCAGGCTGCTCTCGGCGAGGGCATGGGCTCCTTGGATCCGCTGCGCGAGGGTGTCCGGACCCTGGAGGAACGCGTGGGGGATGCCCAGCGCCCGCAGAAGCGGTTCGGTCACGTTCCCCCCTTGCGTTTGCCACGGGTCTCGCTCTCCGAAGCTCCCCCGATAGCTGATGAGCATCAGCAGGGGGATCTTGTAGAGGTGGGCGAATGAGACGATGCCGTTGATTGCGGCGAGGAAGCCATGGTTTTGCATCAGGAGGACCGACCTGACTCCCGCAAAGTGCGCCCCAGCCGAAATGCCGATCGCTTCTTCCTCCTTGGCCAGCCGCACGAGGATCATGTCGGGATCCTCGTCGCCCATCCGGATGAGATGCACGAGCCAGGTTTCAGGGACGGCCGACATCAGCCGGATGTCGCACCGCTTCAGCGCCTCGTAGATCAATCGAGAATTTGTTTCGGAGACAGGCATAGTGCGTACTCGTGCCGTTCCAACGTAACCCGCCCAGGAAACGACAAACAGTACGTATGGGAAAGGCCTGCCGCATGGCTCGCGGGAAATAGCCAGGGCTAGTTGGAACGGTACTCGTGGGGCGATTATAGCCCGGTCTGGAAGGGGATGCTAGGTACTGGCGATTAAGGCGATCTCCGGTTACCGACGGCGAGCACTCTCGACGGGGCAGAAGAAAATGAGATAGAATGCTCTCGTTCCCCGGTAGCTCAACCGGTAGAGCAAGTGGCTGTAGGCGGACTGCAGCTTCCACGGGAAACTGTGGTTGAAACTTCGGGTGAATTCAGGGAAGCCTACCCCGAGCAAGTGTGCCCGGCACGGTAACCCTGAGCGAAGCCTGCCGAAGGGCCAGTGCGTAGGCAGGAACGTGCAGAGACTAGAGGCTGAGGAGCCCATCCAATAATGCCTCACCAGCGCCCGACACCCACCCCTTGAAACTGCGATCAAGGCGGGTGAAGAGATAGTCCGAGCCCAGCAGAAATGCTGGGGCACTCGTAACCACGAGGTTGCAGGTTCGAGTCCTGCCCGGGGAGCCAATAAAATCTTGTCGCACTTCTCATTGTAATCTTTGCACTAGACGGCTCGTTGACTCTGTTGTAGAGTAGCGCCGGGACGTCGGCCCTTCTTTTTTGTCAACCAGTATGAAAAAGCGCGGAGGCCTGATGATGGAACAGCTCGAAAAGCTGGTTCGTGATCCTCTTTCACTTATCGAACGTTTCCACACCGAGGTCCAGAAGATGTTTGAGGAACGGGAGTCTATTCAAGACCTGGAGGAACGCATCAACCGGCTCCGTGAAGAGATCTTCCAAGAAGGAGAGAACCAAGTCGCCCGGTTGTTCAAGGAGGTTGATGCCGTCGAGCAGGAGCTGCTTCGGAGCCTGAATGAGATCCGGGAGCTCCGCAAGCGAGCCCAGGTGGTTCGAGCGCTCGTCGCCTCCCTATTTAGGGGCCGGGAAGCCGAGATCGTCTAACAGGCTGCTGAAAAAGGCCCATCTGCGGCGTTGGCTTCGTCGCTCGTCGTTGCAACGTACATCTAAGTACGCCTCACTCCTCGCTTCCTCGCCGCCTTGCATCTGGACCTTTTTGAGCCGCCTGCGGCTCGCGGGTGTTTTCAACGACCTGCTAAGCGGATCATTCGGATATCCCAGTTTCTCTCGCTCCGTCGCCGAGTCTGGGTACCGACGGCACGCTCCTGCAACCCGCCCAATTCTTTTCTTGCCGGATGTTCGGGTTGCCGCTCTCGAAGCGTCTGATATAATTCGAACGCACTGATCCTGTTGAGGAGAGGAGCGGAATGGCCACTCTTACGGCGTCACAGAAGGCCGCCCTGCGTCGCGAGATCGAAGAAATAGTTGGTCGTGCGGCTGTCCTCTCTGATCCCGAGGAGCTTCTCGTCTATGAGTCTGACGGGTTGACGCTCTTCCGCCAATTGGCCGACTTTGTCGTGTTCGCCACTTCAACTGAACAGGTGGCTCAACTTGTCCGACTCGCGAATCGGGAGAAGATCCCATTTGTGGCCCGTGGGGCGGGAACCGGGCTGAGCGGTGGCTGCCTTCCGTCTGAAGGCGGGCTGGTCATCTCGCTGGTGAGGATGAACCGGATTCTTGAGATCGATTACGAGAACCAGCTCGCGGTGGTCGAGCCGGGAGTCGTCAACCTTCACCTGACATGGGCCGTGAGCCAGAAGGGCTATTACTACGCCCCCGATCCCACCAGCCAGCAGGCCTGCACCATTGGAGGAAACATCGCCAGTAACTCCGGCGGGCCGCACACGTTGAAATACGGCGTCACGACGAATCATATCCTGGGCCTCGAGGTCGTGCTGCCGGATGGCGGGGTGGTGTGGCTCGGGGGAAAGCGCCGAGTGTCTCAGGGCTACGACCTTGTCGGAATCTTCGTGGGCTCGGAGGGGACCTTTGGAATTGCGACCAAGATCGTCGTGCGCATTCTTCGAGCGCCCCGCGCCGTTAAAACGATTCTGGCGATCTTTACCGAGATCGACCACGCCTCTCACGCGGTCTCCAACATCATCGCGCGCGGTCTCATCCCGGCGGCGCTTGAGATGATTGATCAGGTCACGATCAAGTGCGTGGAGGACGCGGTTGGGGCGGGATATCCCAGAGATGCGGCAGCCGCGCTCTTGATCGAGCTGGATGGGTTGACGGTGGGGATGGAGCCCCAGACCGAGCGCGTGGTTGCCGCCTGCCGTGATGCCGGTGCGCGGGAGGTTCGGATCGCGAAGGATGAAGCGGAGCGCGCGCTTCTCTGGAAAGCACGCAAGTCGGCGTTTGGCGCGTACGGTCGGGTTTCGCCTGCGTACATGGTGATGGACGGCGTGATCCCGCGCACGCGGCTTCCCTACGTCCTCCACCGGGTCAACGAGATCGTGGGGGCGGCCGGGCTTCGGGTGGGGAATGTCTTCCACGCGGGGGACGGGAATCTCCATCCCAACATTCTCTATGATCCGCGCAATCCGGGTGAGGAGGCCCGGGTGGTCCAGGCCGGGGCGGAGATCCTGAAGCTCTGCGCCGAGGTGGGTGGCTCCATCTCCGGTGAACACGGGATCGGGCTCGAAAAAATGGATTACATGCCGCTGATCTTCAGCGAGGCGGACCTTGGGACCATGCAGAAGGTGAAGCGCGCCTTCAATCCGAGCGGGCTCTGCAACCCCGGGAAGATTTTTCCAACCAGAAAGTCGTGCGGAGAGATCGGCGTGGCGTACCGGCCCCATCCCATCGAGGAGCGGGGATTGGCCCAGCGTTTGTAGTGCCGTGCCGATAAGCGTCGCATCCCTTCGTTCTCGGTCGTCGGAACCCCTCAACGTATACCGTATACGCCTCGGGGTTCCTCCTCCCTCGGGCCTTGATCTGCTCGCTTCTCGCCACGGCACAAGTGGATGTCACGACCAAAGTCTGACGGAAACGTGCAGACTTTTGGCGAACAAGCAATCTGGCCCAGGCCGGCTCCCTCGCGTTCGAGGCGCCCGCATCGGCACCCCTCAGTGATCTCACCAGCGGCCATCGAGAAGATCAAGGAGATCGTCGGCGCAGACCACCTGCACATCGGGGTCGATCGAAGCCGTTATCTGCTGGAGGGGCGAACGCCCGACGCCGTGGCCTTTCCTGGCTCGGTCGAAGAGGTCTGCCAGCTCTTGGCGCTCGCCTCAGAGGAAGGGGTCGCGGTGATTCCCTGGGGTGGTGGCACCAAGATGAGCCTGGGCGCCCCGCCGAAGAGTTTTCAATTAGTGATCGGCACCACCCGGTTGAATCGGCTCCTGGAGCACGAGCCTGGCGATCTCACGGCCACCGCGCAGGCAGGAATGACACACGAGGCGTTCCAGGCGATGCTGGCGCCTTCACGGCAGTGGCTTTCACTTGACCCACCGTTTGCGAGCCGGGCCACGCTCGGTGGGATCATCTCCACCAACTCGGCCGGCCCTAAGTGCCATCTCTACGGGAGCGCGCGCGATCTCGTAATTGGGGTTGGTGTGGTGACGGCTGACGGCGCGCTGGTCCGCGGGGGCGGCAAGGTGGTTAAGAACGTTGCGGGGTATGACCTCCCGAAGCTCTACATCGGGGCCCTCGGCACTCTCGGGATCGTGGTGGAGCTGACGGTGAAACTCAGGCCACTGCCGGAAGGCGACGCGCTGCTCGTGGCGCAGTTCCAGAGCATTTCCGCCGCCGCGGCGGCGGCGCGTGCCCTGATGGACTCCGATCTCATCCCTAATGCGATCGAGCTTCTGGACCGCGAGGCGGTCGGTGGAATGAGCCGGATTCTGAGCCAAAGGGTCGAGGGGTATGCGCTCCTCGCTGGATTCGACGGACTCGCGGAGCAGGTTGCCTGGCAGCTTGGCGAGGCTGAGCAGACCACCGCCAAGCACGGCGCAAATGCCTCGCTCCGGCTCGCCGGCGCGCTCAAAGAAAAGGCTTGGCAGTTTGTCCGCGAGCTCGATCCCCAATCGGTTCCCGACAGTCCCGTGCGGTGCAAGATCGCGCTGCTCCCGACTCAGGTCGCGGCCGTGTTCACGGAGGGGGAGCGGATCGCGAGACGCGGCCGCGTCCAGGTGGTGCTGGTTTCGCATTTCGGACTGGGGATCGTCACCGCGCTCTTCGCTCTCGGAGGCGCGGGGCAATCGGTGGATCCATTGGTTGACGCGCTGCTTGGCTGGCGTGAGATGGTTCGAGGCATGGGTGGTCAGCTCGCGATCGAAGCGGCGCCGCAGGCGGTCAAAGAGAAGGTCTCGGTCTGGGATCCGCCCGATGCCTCGGTGAGAATCATGGAGCGGATCAAGGCCGAGCTTGATCCCAAGGGGATCCTGAATCCCGGTCGCTTTGTGGGGGATATCTGACCACATGCTTGAGACTGCGGCGACAGACACGGCATTCAGAGGGCTCACGCTGAATGGGCTGAGTGTGGAGGGCGTCAATCAGTGTGTCCATTGTGGACTTTGCCTCTCGTATTGCCCCACGTACTCCGAGCTTGGGACCGAGATGGATTCTCCTCGAGGCAGGATCTTTCTCATCAAGTCGCTGGCGGAGCAGAGGATCGCGCTCACTGATTCTGTGGTCAATCACCTCGGGCTCTGTTTGGACTGCCGTGCGTGTGAGACCGCGTGTCCATCTGGAGTTCCGTATGGCCGGCTGATCGAGGTGGCGCGGGCTGAGATTGAGCGCCAGCGGCCTGGCTCACGTCTCCGCCAAGCCTTTCGGCGGGTCAATCTTGAACTCCTTCTGGCAAACCCAGCGGCGCTCTCACTTCTGACGAACCTGCTCCGCTTCTATCAGCGGAGCGGGCTTCAGTCGCTCGTTCGGGGGAGCGGGATGCTCGGGCTCTTTCCCCAGATGCTCGGCGAGTGGGAGCGCCTCCTCCCCAAGCTGCCCGACACTCACGAGGGCCCGCTCCCCGAGCTGACACCGGCTCAAGGAGAGAAGCGTGCCCGCGTGGGGTTGCTTGCCGGGTGCGTTCAGCAAGCGGTCTTTGGGAGCCATAACCACGCGACAGCACGTCTGCTTGCGCGCAACGGCGCCGAGGTCGTCACGCCCGGGGCCCAGCGCTGCTGTGGAGCGCTCCACGCCCACGCGGGCGCGCGAGCGCGAGCGGTCGCGTTGGCACGACAGACGATCGATTGTTTCGAAGGCGCGCGGGTCGATGCTGTGATTGCAAACACCTCCGGGTGCGGGGCCCACATGAAAGGATACGCTCATCTTCTGCAGGACGACCCGGACTATGCCGAGCGGGCCGAGAGATTCTCCAAGCGCGTCCAGGACATCGCCGAGTTCCTTGGCAGAGAACCGCTGCGAGGAGTGCTCGGGCGGGTGGAGATGCGGGTCACCTACCACGACCCCTGCCATGTGGTTCACGGGCAGAAGATTCGGACCGAGCCGCGCAGGCTGCTGCGTGCGATTCCGGGCATCACGGTCACAGAGCTCCACGAGGCTGACTGGTGCTGCGGCTCAGCGGGGATCTACAATCTCACTCAGCCTGAGATGGCGGAGCGGCTCCTTCGCCGGAAGGTCGCCAACCTTGAAGCGACGGGCGCTGAAGCGGTCGTGACCGCCAATCCAGGCTGCATCATCCAGATCCTCCACGGTCTCGAGATGAGGGGTGGGAAGATGAGAGTCTACCACCTTGTCGAGATCCTGGACTTGGCCTACCGACAGGGTGAACGCGCGTGACGGGTGAAGCCTCCACGCCGGCCGAGCACAAGGCTCACGCCCCCCGCACGGTCCGCTGCTTTGTCCTGACGATCTCCGATTCGAAGGTCGCAGCGACCGATAGCAGCGGGCAGCTCATCCGGGAGCTGCTCGCCAAGGCGGGCCACGAGGTGGTTGGCTCTCGAATCGTGAAGGACGAGCCGTCCGAAGTCCAGGCGGTGATTCGAGAGGTCTGCAACGACCAAGCGGTTCAGGTCGCCATCGCCACTGGCGGAACAGGGATCACGTCGCGGGATTCAACGTTTGAAGCGATCGAGGCGCTGCTGGAAAAGCGGCTCCCGGGGTTCGGCGAACTCTTTCGGATGCTTTCCTACGAGGAGATCGGCGCTGCGGCCATGCTCTCGCGGGCCCAGGCCGGAGTCCGCCAGGGGAGGATCATCTTTTCGCTCCCGGGCTCCCCAAACGCCTGCCGCTTGGCATTGGAGAAGCTGATCATTCCCGAGCTGGGCCACCTTGTCAGAGAAGTCGGCCGCTAGTGGGCCGTTGCAAAAAGGCCAGGATTACGCCGGCAACGCCGGCGCTCGAATCGCCGCCTTGCATCTGGGCCTTTTTGAACAGCCCGCGGCTAATGG
>DATEAO010000331.1:0-8254 GCA_035288345.1 Candidatus Methylomirabilota bacterium
GGGCTACCGACACCTGCCCGCGCTGCGGCGTGCGTTGCAACAGGGAATGGAGAAGTCACAGAAGAAGGCCGCGTGAACAACGTGGAGTTGCCACTCGGATTTCAACTAAGAATGGGATTGACTCGTTGAACCCGATGACCGTGACACTGATGTCAAATGGTGTTACCTCTTCTCCGGGAAACGTGAGGCCATCCGCTACTACCGTCCGAGTTTGACGACCGATATCGGGGTTAAAGTGAAAGACGTCCAAGGCCACCCCGAGCCAGGGGAGCGAGCCGGTCCACCATCCTATTCTTCCTCCATACGCCAGGGAGTTATCAAACTTGATATCCTTGGCCGTGGCCGTGAAGGGAAAGCTCGATTTGTCCTCGAGATCGGCTTTTGTGAGGAAGGCGCCTCCCAGGTAGAAATCGATCCAGAATTCGCCTGAAGCGGAAGCAGTGGGCGCGCTAGCGAGGACGAGGACCGGGACCAGGACGAGGAGGAGCAGCTTCGCTTGTCTCATATCACCCTCTCGTTCCCCTGTCTCCGTTGACAGGACTTCATGAGTTTAACCACCGAGACATTTGAACAGGTTTTTTAAGGGCGAGATGAGTCTACAAAAAGGCAGTAAGGGTTGTCAATGGAGAAATCCGACAGTCTGAAGTGTCTCAAAGGCGTACACTTTTACTGGATGGGAAGTCAGGACAGACCCAGCAGGCTGTTCAAAAAGGTCCAGATGCACGGCGGCGAGGAAGCGAGGAGTGAGACGTACTGAGATGTACGTTGCAACGACGAGCGACCGCGTTTTCTGTTCGAGCGCGGGCTACGCTCGCGCAAGCTTCGGGGGAGGTTCGGAAGGGGGGCGTGCCCCCCTCCGAGGAAAGCCTTCGCCGCAGATGGGCCTTTTTCAACAGCCTGCTACGAGGCGCGGCAGGGGACGGGGTACGTGAGGCGATGGTGCGGGGCTGACTCGTTGAGGCTGGGGTAAAAGCAGGGGTTTTCGAGATCGAGCCAGAACCCGACGGGGTCCACCCATCCCTGAGGAATTTTCCGGCGGCAGTCAGCGCTCGGCGCCCGGCAGACCGCAAAATGCAGGTGCGGAGCTGTCGCGTTCCCGGTCTTCCCCGAGAGCCCGATCACCTGGCCACGCTTCACCGAGTCTCCCTTTTTCACATCCACACGGCTGAGATGGAAATAGAAGGTGGCAAACGCCCCGTTGTGTTTCAGGATGATGGCCTTCCCCGAGATCTCCCCCTGCCCGGTCCAGAACACGTCTCCGGGCGCTGCCGCGAGCACCGGCGTCCCGACAGGCACCCGGATGTCGACGCCATAGTGCGGGCCGTCAGCTCGCTGACCGAATGGCGAGAGAATCTGGGGGACCAGGGACGGCGGAAGGGAGACCGGCTCCTGGGGGACCGGCGGCTTCGCACAGGCAGTGATGAAGAGACTGATAGCGACGAGATACTTCCCGATGGTAACGAGGCCAATGGATCCAGGTTTTTTGTCCAACAATGAAACGCTATCACGTCCACCCTTCCATTCTTAAGATTTTCCCGCGTCGCCCACGCGCCTTGACCCCCCTTGCGAAAGTCTGGTACGGTGGCCGTATGAGGCAACCTCGAATCGGAATCACCACATCGCTCACGGTCCAGAAAACTCCGGAGCGCTCGTATCTGAATAGCTCGTACATCCGCGCGATCCAACAGGCCGGCGGAGCGCCGATCCCGCTTCCTCCCCCGCTCTCTCACGACGCGCTTGATGAAGTCTACCCGCTCCTTGACGGGATCCTGCTGACGGGCGGCGGGGACACTGACCCCAAGCGCTTCGGCGAGGCGCCGCACCCCACGCTCTTCGACGTGGTTCCCGAACGGGATCAGCTTGAGATCACTTTGGTGACGCGGGCCCTCCCGGACGGCAAGCCGCTCCTGGCTGTCTGTCGTGGGATTCAGGTGTTAAATGTGGCGCTGGGAGGGAGCCTGTATCAGGACATTGCGAGTGAGACGGGGAGTTCGCTTCGGCACTCGCAGAGCGAGCCGAATGATCAGCCGACCCATAAGGTGAAGATCACCCCGCAAAGCTTCCTCGCAGCAGTGCTCGGGAAGGAGGAGCTGGAGGTCAACAGCCTGCACCATCAGGCGGTCAAGGCGCTCGGGAAGGGACTCATCGCTGTCGCCCACGCGCCGGACCAGATCATCGAAGGGATCGAGCTCGCCGATTCCGGCCCGCGCCGCTTTGTCCTTGGCGTCCAGTGGCACCCCGAAGAGCTGGCCACCCGCGACGAACCCGCCCGCCATCTCTTCTCCGCGTTCGTTGCCGCAAGCCGCAAGTAATTCCCCCTCACCCCTCCCTCTCCCCGATGGGGAGAGGGAGGGGTGAGGGGAGCTACATCACAGACCAGCCGCTCGATTCTTCGCGGACGCGGCCTTCCCTCTTCAGCTTGATGAGGTGTGATTGAACTGAGAGTTGGGCCACGGGATGAAGCGCGGGCGAGACATCCACGTAGATCCGCGCGACCATTTGAGGCACGGTGCGGCAGCCCGCGCTGATAGCGTCGAGGATTTGCCGATCACGCTCGAGCCGGTGATTGATGTAGTCATGGATCTTGGCCTTCGCGGGCTCGATGACCGGGCCGTGGCCGGGGTAGATCCGCTCAACATCCAGGTCGAGAAGCCGATGCAGCGAAGCCATGTACTGGGCCAGGTCTCCATCGTCTGGCGGGATCACCGTCGTGCTGCCCCCGAGGATGAGATCGCCCGTAAAGAGCGCCTTTTCTTCTCTCAAGTAATAACAGAGGTGGTCCGAGGCGTGTCCGGGGGTGTGAATCGCCACAAGGGTTGCGCCGACGGCCTCGATCACGTCACCGTCTTTGATGGAACTGATCGGCCCGGGCAGCGCGGAATCTCTGTAGACAAACTTCGAGACTGACAGACCCAGGAATTTCTGTCGAAGGCCAGCGACTCCGCCCATGTGGTCTGAATGGCGATGAGTCAGCACCACGCGGTGAAGTGTCGGGATCCCTCGATCCCTGAGATACCGCTCGAGCTCCCCGAAATATTCCGGCACCCCGGCGCCTGTATCGATCAGGAGGGGCTCTCGCTGACCCACGAGATACGTGTTCGTCCCTGGCCCGGTCATCAGCCCCGGGTTCAGCCCGAGCACTCGCCCCACCCGCTCCGTCAACGTCGCCGTGGTAATCGGGGTCCGGGGCTCGGGGTTCGGGGTTCGCATCTCGATCCTCCCTATGTTTCCGGCTTGGGGTGCAGGCTGCTCAAAAAGGTCCAGATGCCAGGCGGCGAGGAAGCGAGGAGTGAGGCGTACTGAGATGTGCGCTGCAACGACGAGCGACGCCAACGCCGCAGATGGGCCTTTTTCAGCAGCCTGCTACAAGGGAATGAGCTGGGCGATCCTCTCCCGGTGATACGTGGCATTGCCGAACGTGAACTCGGAGCTTTTCGCCCGCTTGAAGTAGAGGTGCGCGTCGTGCTCCCACGTAAAGCCAATGCCACCGTGGAGCTGAATGCTGTCGGCAGCGATTTTCCGGTAGGCGTCCGAGGTGTACGCTTTCGCCATCGATGCCGCCATCGCGGCCTCCCGAACACCCTCATCGACCGCCCACGCCGCGTAGTAGGTAATGGACTTCGCGTTCTCGACGTGAAGGAGCATGTCGGCGACCTTGTGCTTCACGGCCTGGTAACTCCCGATCGGTTTGCCGAACGTCGTCCGCGTCTTGGCGTACTCAGTGCACATCTCCAAGAGCCTTGAGGCGCCACCACACATTTCAGCCGAAAGCGCCACGGTCGCCTTATCGATCACCTTCGAGAGGATCGGCCAGCCGCCGTGCTTGTCGCCAAGGAGTGATGCTGCATTGACCTTCACGTTGGCGAACGTGACCGCGCCCAACTTTCGAGTCTCATCCATCGTGGGCAGCAGCTCCACCGTGACGCCTGGAGTGTTCGGAGCAACCAGGAACAGGCTCACCCCGTTCGAGGGATCAGCGCTCTGCGATGTCCGGGCCGCGACCACGAGGAGGCCCGCGGTATGGGCATCGGGCACGAACAGCTTCGCGCCGTTCAGGGTGAAGCTGCCTCCACTCTCTTTTGCGCTCAGCGCAATCCCTGCGGCGTCCCATCGCCCACCGGCTTCCTGCCACGCCAGCGTCACGCGGGCCTCACCCATCGAAATCTTTGTCAGCCACTCTTTCTTCAGCGCTTCGCTTCCCCCTTCAAGCAGGACAAGCCCACCAAGCAAGACCGTCGAGAAGTAGGGAGTCGGGAGGAGCACCCGCCCCATCTCTTCCATGACGACTGTGAGATCCACGAAGCCTAATCCGGCCCCGTCGTACGCTTCGGGGTAAATAAGACCGAGCCAGCCCAGTTCCGCGAGCTTCGCCCAGAGTTCCGGAGTCGCTCCCTCCGGCATGGCCATCAGTTTTCGAACAACGCTCGTTGGACATTCCTTCTCGAGGAAGTTCCGCGCTGTGGTGCGGAGCATCTCTTGTTCTTGGCTGAACGCGAAGTCCATCGATATTACCCCTTGGGCAGCCCCAACACCCGCTCGGCCACGATGTTGCGCTGGATTTCGGTCGTGCCGCCTTCGATGGAGTTGGCCAGGGAGCGGAGAAAGGAGTGCTGCCAGAGCCCGCCATCAATGGCATACCGCGATCCTTGGGTGAGCTGATGGTAGGGACCTTCGAGCTCCATCGCGAGCGCCTGCAGGCGCTGGTGGGTTTCGCACCACCAGATCTTTCCGGTTGATGCCTCGGGACCCGGCATCTCGCCCCGCAAGAGCTTTGTGATCGCCCGAAGCCCCGTGTACTTGAAGGCCTCGGTATCAATCCAGAGCTGGGCAAGCTGCTGGCGGACAACCGGATCGTGAGTGACCGGCGCCCCATTTTTCGTCGTTCGACGCGCAAGCCCGATCAAGTCGTCTAGAGAGAGGCGCAGGCGGATTTGAAGGCCGAATCCCAACAGGAGGCGCTCGTACATGAGGGTGGTCAGCGCAACCTGCCAGCCGTTGTTCACGTCTCCCAGGACATGCTGGGCAGGAATACGGACATTCTCGAAGAAGACCTCGTTAAACTCTTCATCCCCTGTCAGCTGCTTCAGCGGACGCACAATCACGCCCGGTGAATGCATATCGAGCAAGAAGTACGTCAGTCCTTTGTGCTTGGGGACCGCAGGGTCCGTGCGCGCCACCAGCATCATCCGATCCGCGACCTGAGCAAGGGTCGTCCAGACCTTTTGGCCGTTCACGATGAACGAATCACCGTCCCGCACCGCCCGGGTTTGAAGCGACGCCAAATCGGAGCCGGCGTTCGGCTCGGAGAAGCCCTGACACCAGATCTCCTCGCCGGAGAGCATCTTCGCGAGGTAGCGCTTCTTCTGCTCCTCGGTGCCAAGCGCGATGACCGCCGGCCCCGCCATCCCTAGCCCGAGAATATTGATCTGAGGCGGCGCCTTCGCAAGCACCATCTCTTCGTTGAAGATCATCTCTTCGAGGTACGTGAGGCCTTGACCACCGTACTCCTTCGGCCAGGTGAGACCAGCGAAACCCGCTTCGTACAGCTTACGTTGCCACTCGCGCAGAAAGCTGGTGACCTCCTGTCTGGGCACCATGGGCCCGCTCACCACTGCGTCTGACCAATCTTTGGGCACGTTCGCCTTGAGCCACAAGCGGACCTTGTTCCGGAAGGCTTCTTGCTCGGGAGTCAGCGTAAAATCCATTGGTCCGTCCTCAACCGCTCATGTTAGAGCGCATGACCTTCAACAGTGGGAACCCAGTGGGGTGATCTCATCGCTGGAAATCGCAGGATGGTGTGCATTTATCTTAGGAACCCGCGTCGTGACAAGTCAAGGGAAATCTCGGTACTGGTCAATTTGCTTCGCCATACTTCGTCCTCGGTCGTCGCCAGCCCTCAGCGTACAATTCCTCGGAGGGGGGCACGCCCAACTGCCCTTGTCCAACTCGATCGGACAAGCCGATCGAGGGAGGCCGAACGTCCCCCGGAGTTTGTGCCGGCGAAGCCGGCGCTCGAACAGAACATGGAAACGACGTACGCCTCGGGCTGGCCGCTTTCGCTTGTCTCCCAAGTTGCTCGCCTCGCCTTCGGCTGCAGCTCGCCCTACAATCCTCGGGCCTCTCGGTGGCTTGACAACCTCGCGCGGGAATAGGTACGCTATTTCATCGCCACGCTCGAAATTTTGATATTGTTTTGTATCGGGGTATCGTGAACGTATGGTGCAAACCGAGCTGAACGAACGAGCTCTCCAGGTGCTCCAAGCGGTCATCCTTGATTACATCCGGACAGCCGAGCCGGTGGGATCACAGGCGGTTGCCAAGCACTACGCATTCAAACTCTCCCCCGCGACCGTGAGAAACACCATGGCGGAGTTGGAGGAGCGCGGCTACCTGACCCAGCCGCACACCTCCGCGGGGCGTGTCCCGACAGACAAGGCGTATCGGCTCTATGTGAATGCCTTGAGCGGCCAGAGCCAGCTCAGCCGACGCGAGGTGGATCGGCTCCATCGCGCATACGCCACCACCAGCCCGGTGGATGACCTGATGGATTGGACCGCCCAAGAGCTCTCCCGGTTCTCTCACTACGTAGCGGTGGTCTTGGCTCCGCCGCTCAAGCAGACGGTGTTCGCGCGCCTGGATCTCACGCCGCTCCCTGATGATCAGGTGCTGGCGCTCGTGGTCACCGACTCGGGCTGGGTCACGAGCCGAATCATCACGCTTCCGGCAAGTGCGAGCACCGAACGGTTGGTGGATCTGGCTCGTTCCTTCACGGGATTGTACGGAGGCAAGGCGTTCCAAGAAATTTTGGACCGGCCTCCCCTTCAACCCGGAGACGCCGCGTCGGGCTCCGACGCGGAGATCATCAACCAAGTGCTGAGCATGCTCCGCGATCGGAACCTTTACATCGGCGGCGCTATCAACATCCTCGACCATCCGGAGTTCTGGGACCTCAGTAGCATGCGCGCGGTCTTCCGGACCTTCGAGGAAAAGCGAGAGCTGATCGGTCTGCTCTCCGAGCGGGCCGAGGAGTCTGGCGTGTCGGTGATGATCGGCCGAGAGAACCCGTACGAAGAGATGCAGGAGTGCAGCCTCGTGACTTCCACCTACACGTATCGGGACCGCGTGCTTGGAATCCTTGGTGTGGTCGGACCCAAACGGATGCCGTATACCAAGGTGGTGCCCCTCGTCGACTACACCGCGAAGCTTGTCAGCCGCTCGCTGGCGCGGCTGAGCCAGGACCTGCATATCCCCTCCTAAGTCTTGAGACCAAAATGGATGCCAGATCACAGATGTCAGATGTCGGAAGTTCGACCAACCGAGATCCGTGATCTGAGATCCGACGTCCCAGTGCCGTGCCAACCGACCGAAAGTTGTAAGAGGCTTCTCAAGGCCACCACTCTCTACCATGAGTGACGAGCCTCGCCCTCTCTCGCAGGAATCCGCCAACACGTCTCCCTCCGAAGGCGCGCCATCGGACACCCGGCCAGACTCGGAGGTGGAGCACCTCCGTCTCGCGCTCGAAGAAAAGACCCGGGAAGCCGACGCGCATCGTGATCGGGCGCTTCGCGCCCTCGCTGATCTCGACAACTACAAGAGGCGCGTTCAACGAGACCGGGAAGGGTGGGGGCGGTATGCCATTGAGTCTCTAGTCAATCAGCTCCTTCCCGTGCTGGACAACTTCGACCGCGCCCTCCAAGCGGCCAAACAGGCTCGAGAGGCAGAACGCCTTGTCACCGGCGTTGATCTGATCCGTCGCGAGCTTCTGAAAGCGCTGGAGTTGGCTGGCATCACACCGTATTCCGCGCTGGGAGAGCGGTTTGACCCGGAGAAGCACGAAGCCGTCAGTCGAGTCGAAACAGATACCGTGGAGGAATTCACGGTGATCGATGAACTTCGCCCAGGCTATCTCTGGAATGGCAAAGTCTTCCGCCCGGCGCAAGTGAGTGTCGCCGTCAAACCCCCCGCAAGCGGCCGAGAGCAATGACCATCGAACTCCGCTTCAAAAGACTGGAACGCTGAATTTGAATCGACAACAGTTCGCAACGTACCGTGTTCCGTTTCGAGCGCTGGCTTTGCCTTTCACGCTCCATCTCCACGAGAGCGCGGGCGGGCGAAGCCCAGGCGCCCGGTTGATTGCGGCGTGGGCACCCGGACCGCTGGTCACGCCCACGCCCTGCTGCGCATTCAACGCGAGCTCGGTTGGAGCGCGGGCTTTGCCCGCGCAAGTTTCGGGGGGAGGTTCGGAAGGGGGGCG
>DATEAO010000332.1:0-4164 GCA_035288345.1 Candidatus Methylomirabilota bacterium
TCCTGCTTCTGGCCGCCAATACCTCATATGCCGACTTCCCGCGTCTCTCATCGATCCTCGCGCGCGACCGCTTCATGCCCAGACAGTTCGCGACCCAGGGCGACCGGCTGGTCTTCTCGAACGGGATCATCATCCTGAGCGGGTTCGCCATCCTCTTGGTCGTCGCCTTCGCGGGTGATACTCACGCCCTCCTCCCCCTCTACGCGATCGGGGTCTTCCTGTCGTTCACGCTCTCGCAAAGCGGGATGGTGCGTCGCTGGCTGCGGCTGAGAGAGAAAGGCTGGCGCTGGCGGCTGGCAGTGAACGGTGTCGGAGCGGTGGCGACAGCTATCGTGCTCCTGACCCTCTCGGTCACGAAGTTCAGCGAGGGCGCCTGGATCGTGCTCCTGATCATGCCGTTGCTCGTCATGGCGTTCATGGTCATCCATCGCCACTACGTTGAGGTCGCGCATCAGCTCTCGTTGGAGGAGTACGGAGGCCCACCCGCCATCACCCGCCACATCGTCCTCGTCCCTGTCGGCGATCTTCACAAGGGAGTGGTTCGGGCGCTCCAGTACGCAAAAAGTGTCTCGCCAGACGCGCGGGCGGTCTTTGTGGAAACGGAGCCGGCGCGGACCCGAAAGCTCGAAGAGAAGTGGCTAACGTGGGGGTGCGGAGTGCCGCTGGTGGTGCTGGACTCTCCTTACCGGTCGCTGCTGGCGCCATTCCTGGAATATCTGAATCACGTGCAGGCGCAAGGAGAGAACCACTTCGTGACTATCGTGATTCCAGAGTTCATCCCGGTCAAGTGGTGGCAGCACCTCCTGCACAACCAGACGGCCTTGCTCATCAAGGGGGCGCTGCTGTTTCGGAAGAACGTGGTGGTCATGGACGTTCCTTACCATCTCCAGAGGTAACGCACGGCACCAATCGTCCCGCTCCCGCGCGCGCTTGCCTCCGCAAGACTTTTTATTCCGCTAATGTTATCCTGGCTTCACCTGACAGGTAGGATCCGTTTCCTGCGAGAAAAATGGCAAGAGAGATTGCGAAGCGAGCGATTCATCGAGTGGTGACGAGGTTCGGGGGCCAGCGGATCATGGCGCTGGTCGTGCTCCGGGCCATGGTGCTGCTCGCCGTGTCCGTCTGGTACGCCTTCGCGCCCGAGTGGGTCGATCACCGCGCCGTCGGGCCACTGGTCCTCGGCTTCGTCCTCTACAGCCTCGCGATTTTCGCCCTGCTCTGGGTCCGCACATGGCAGACCGTCCGCCTGAACTTTCTCGTGATGCTGGTCGACGTCGCCTTCGCCCTCGCGCTGGTGCGGCTGACCGGCGGAGCCCAGTCGGTCTTCTATCTCGCCTTTTACCTCATCGTCGGCCTGCAGTCGTATTACTACGGCTTGCTTCGTGGCATGGGGGTGGCGGTGGGGGCGAGCATCGCCTACCTGCTTGTCGCGTGGCCTACGCTGGCCCCAGACATGTGGGCCGATTATGCGATCCGCGCCGCAGTCCTGCTCCTCACGGCTGTGGGGCTGGGCGTGCTTGCCGAGGTGGAGAGCCGGGAGCGACTGGAGATCGCCACTCTGAACCAGGAGCTCGCGTTGAGGGAACAGCGCATCAGGAACATCTTCGATTCGCTTCGCGATGGAATCATCGTCCTGGACCGCGACCAGCGGATCATCGGATGGAACCGGGCCATGGGCGAGCGATATGAGGTTGCGGAGCAAGAGGTGCTCGGCCGCTCTTTCTTCGACACGTTCCCGAATCTGACCCAGGAAGGGTTCAAGGAGGTGCTGGACAGTCTCTATCGGGGCGAGCGCGAAGCGTTTTCGGTGGAACGGTTCGAGCACGAGACCCTTCGGCGGGGGCGCGTCACGTTAAATCTGAAGGGGAGCGCGCTTCGAGGCCGTGCCGGTGAGCTCGAGGGCGCTGTCCTGGTCATCGAAGACATCACCGATCGAGTGGCCATGGAGCACTCGATTCAGCAGGCCGAAAAGCTCGCCGCCCTGGGCACCCTCTCGGCGGGCCTGGCTCACGAGGTGAATAACCCGATCGGCATTATTACCTCGAGGATCGAGCTGATGCTGATGGAGGCCGAGCAGCATGAATTGCCCGGGGAGTTCCTGAACGACCTGCAGGTGCTCCATCGGAATGCGCAGCGCGTGGCGAAGATCACGCACGGGCTGCTCTCGTTCGCGCGGATCTCGACGGGCGAGAAGAAGTCGGTGGACGTGAACCATGTGGTGGAAGAGACGTTGCTGCTCCTCGAGAAACAAATGACGAAAGACGGCGTGACGCTCACGCGCCGGCTGGCGCTAGACCTCGATCCGGTCAACGGCGATGAGAACGCGCTCCAGCAGGTGCTGGTCAATCTCTTGACGAACGCCCGGGAGGTCACGCCGGCGGGTGGAGACATCATCATCGAAACCAGGCAAGATGCAGACAGGCCGGGCTGGATCCTGCTCTCTGTCACCGATCGGGGACCGGGGATCCCCCCGCAGATCCTCCCGAGAGTCTTCGACCCGTTTTTCACCACAAAGCCCAACGGGACCGGCCTCGGTCTGGCGGTGAGCTACGGCATTGTTCAGGAGCATCACGGGACCATCGATGTCCGGTCGGTCCCCGGTCGGGGGACCACGTTTGTCGTCGCGCTTCCGACTTTGAACTCGGGAGCGACGGTATGAGCCGGCCTAAGATTCTGATCGTGGACGACGAGCGGGACATGCTGGAGAACTGTGTCAGGATCCTCCGTCAGCCGCAGTACGACTGTCTGAAGACAGACGATCCCAAAGAAGCCCTTCGCCTGCTCGAGAGCGAGCGTCCCGACCTGCTCCTCACGGACCTCAAAATGCCCGAAGTGGACGGCCTCACCGTCCTGCGGCGCTCTCAGGAGCTGGATCCGGAGCGTCCTGTCATCGTCTTCACCGCGTTCGCGACCTTCGAGTCCGCGGTGGAGGCCGTGAAGCAAGGGGCGTTCGACTATGTGCCGAAGCCGTTTTCCGTGGATCAGCTCAAGCTGTGCGTGGATCGGGCGCTCAGGCAGCGTCGCCTGACGCTGGAAAACCGGCGGCTCCGCGAGCAGCTCCAGACCACCTATCAGTTCGAGAACATCGTCGGGCGCAGCCTGGCCATGACCCGGATCTTCGAGCTGGTGCGGAAGGCCGCCCGCTCAGAGGCCAACATTCTGGTGAGCGGAGAATCAGGGACCGGGAAAGAGCTGATCGCGCGCGCGATCCACGCGAACAGCGCGAGGAGTCACGAGGCGTTCGTGCCGGTGGACTGCGCGTCTCTTCCGGAGAATCTCCTGGAGTCCGAGCTCTTCGGCCACGAGAAGGGCGCGTTCACAGGAGCGGTGAAAACCAAGCCCGGGCTGATCGAGGTGGCGCATCTGGGGACCATCTTTCTGGACGAGATCGCCGAGCTTCCCACCAGCCTCCAGGTGAAGCTCCTCCGGACGCTCCAAGAGCGGCAGGTGAGGCGCGTGGGCGGAACCAAGCTGATCGACGTGGATGTCCGCCTCGTCTCCGCGACGAATCGCGATCTCAAAGAATCCGTGACTGCCGGGCGCTTCCGTGAGGACCTCTACTATCGGGTGAATGTCATCTCCATCGCTCTGCCGCCGTTGAGAGAGCGGAGCGGGGACGTGGTGCTGCTGGCCCATCACTTCTTCAAAAAGTACGTCCAGTCGCGGGAAGGCGCCCTCACGGGCTTTTCAGAGGAGGCGCTTCAGCTGCTCGAGCGGTATCCCTGGCCGGGGAACGTGCGGGAGCTCCAGAATGTCGTGGAGCGGGCGTGCGCCCTGGCCGAAGGGCCGCAGATCGAGGCGCGCGATCTTCCGGAGCCGGTCCGAGGCAGCGGTGCGGCCAAGCCTGTCGCGGTTCCTGAGTCCCCCGGGAAGAATCTCCCGTTGAAAGACGCGAAGACGGAATGGCTGGAAGTGTTCGAGCGGGAGTACCTCACTGACCTCCTGCGGCGGCACGGTGGGAACGTCTCGCAGGCGGCCAAAGTCGCCCAGATCGATCGGAAGACGATTCATCGGTTGATTAATAAGTATAAGCTCAAGTTCCGCGGCGACACTTGATGCCGTCCCAACTAACTTCGCCATACTGCGTTCTCGGTCGTCGGAACCCCTCAACGTATACCGCATACGCCTCGGGGTTCCTCCTCCCTCGGGCCTTGTCTGGCTCGT
>DATEAO010000333.1:0-5540 GCA_035288345.1 Candidatus Methylomirabilota bacterium
GCCCGCGCCGGTTTGGCTGCGGGCTCTGCCGGGGCTGGCTTGGCGCCACCCTTGGTGGGCGCCTTCTGGGCCTGGGCCTTGCCTGCTGCCTTTTTTGTCTCAGCCATGTGACTGTTACCCTCGATCGATCGTCTCTTGACAGCGCTTGCACACCCGAACTTTTTTGCCATCAGCCAACTGTTGAACGCCGGTCCGGGTCGGGCGATCGCACTTCGGGCAGACGACCATCACGTTCGAGACGTGCAGTGGCCCCTCGCGCTCAATGATCCCCCCCTGGCGGAGCTTCTGGGTTGGTCGCTGGTGCCGCTTGATCATGTTGACCTTCTCGACCACCACGCGCTGCCGCGCGGGAACGAGGCGAAGGACTTTCCCCCGCTTTCCCCGCTCGCGGCCAGCGATCACGGCTACCGTGTCTCCGCGCCTGACGCTCAACCCGGCCACGGTCTACTGCACCTCCGTGCGGGTCCAAATAACGAGCCAGACAAGGCCCGAGGGAGGAGGGACCCGGAGGCGTACGCGGTTGTACGTTGAGGAGTCCCGACGACCGAGAACGCCGTATGGCGAAGTTAGTTGGACTCGCACTAGATCACCTCAGGGGCTAGCGAAATAATCTTCATGAACTGCTTGTCTCTCAACTCTCGAGCCACCGGGCCGAAGATCCGGGTCCCGATCGGGTTGTTCTGAGGGTTCAGGAGCACGGCGGCGTTGCGGTCAAACCGGATGTACGACCCGTCCCGCCGTCGCACCTCTTTCACCGTGCGCACCACTACCGCTCGAGCGACCTCGCCTTTTTTCACGGTCCCCTCGGGTGCCGCCTCTTTGACGGCCACAACAATCGTATCGCCGAGTGTCGCGTACCTCTTATTCGAGCTCCCCATCACCCGAATGCACTGGACCTTTTTGGCGCCCGAGTTATCCGCGACTTCTAGCATCGACCTTGGCTGAATCATTTCTCACCGATTACGGCGCGGGCACCCGGGCTGGCGCCACGCCCACGCCCCGTGTTTTCCACACTTCACTCTTCGCGCTTCACGCTTCACGCTTCACGATGCCTTGACGAGGACCTTACAGATTCGCCACCGCTTGTCTTTCGAAAGCCGTCGGGTCTCTTCGATCAGCACCCGATCCCCGACGTGGCTCTCATTTCGCTCATCATGCGCCTTGAACTTCTTTGTCCGTTTGATCACCCGTTGATAAACCGGATGGCGGAAGACCCGATCCACACCCACGACGCGGGTTTTCTCCATCTTGTCGCTCAACACCACGCCTTCACGACTTTTCCGAATCGCCACACTCGGCTCCTATTGGCTGCCGCGGCCAGCGGCAAGTTCTCGAAGAATCGTCTTGCCTCGCGCCAGGTCGCGCCTGGCCTGAGCGACTCGCGCCGGGTTTTTTGCTACCCCCATCGAAAGCTGGAATCTCAGATTAAAGACTTCCTCCGTGAGCTCTCGCACACGCTCCCGAGTCTCCTCTTCTGAGAGGTCCCGCCACTTCTCAGGCTTCATGCCCCGCCTCGGACCCGACTCACAAACTTCGTCGCAATGGGAAGCTTCTGTGCCGCCAGCCTGAAGGCCTCCCGGGCAACGTCTTCCCCGACCCCTTCGATTTCGTAGAGGACCCGGCCCGGTTTCACCACCGCAACCCAGACTTCCGGATTTCCCTTTCCTTTCCCCATGCGCGTCTCTGCCGGCTTCTTCGTCACCGGCTTGTCCGGAAAAATTCGAATCCAGATCTTTCCGCCTCGCTTCACGCTCCGCGTGAGCGAGACCCGCGCCGCTTCGATCTGCCGGTTCGTGATCCATGCCGGCTCGAGCGCTTTCAGCCCGTAGTCGCCAAAGGCCAGCTCGCTCCCCCGGAGCGCGATCCCCTTCATGCGCCCGCGCTGGGCCTTCCGGTATTTGACACGCTTCGGCATCAACATAGAAACACCCTACAGGTGTCGGATGTCAGATCTCGGATCCGGCTCGATCAACTGACATCTGTGATCTGTCATCTGACATCCATCCTGCATTAGCTCAGTGTCTCCGGCGTGAGCGTGCTTAACACTTCGCCTTTGAAGATCCAGACCTTGACGCCGATGGTCCCGTACGTGGTGTGAGAGGTCGAAAGGCCGAAGTCGATATCCGCACGGATGGTGTGCAGCGGCACACGGCCGTCGCGGTACCACTCCGATCGCGCGATCTCGCTCCCCGCAAGGCGGCCGGAGCACGCGATCCGGATCCCCTCCGCCCCCAACCGTCGCGCGGAGGTGACGGCCTTTTTCATCGCCCGGCGGAACGCGACGCGTTTTTCCAGCTGGAGCCCGATGTTCTCTGCGACAAGCTGGGCATCGAGCTCCGGGTGGACCACCTCCTCGATGTTGAGGTGGATCTCCTTCCCCGTGCGGACCTGCATCTCGTTCTTCAGCTTCTCGACCTCGGAGCCCCTGCGCCCGATGATGATCCCGGGACGGGCCGAGTGAATCGTGATCCGCGCCCGGTTCGCCGAGCGCTCGATATCGATCCGGGAGATCCCCGCGTGAAAGAGCGCATCCTTGATATACCGTCGAATCTTCACGTCCTCGTGGAGAAGCTGCGCGTAGTCTTTCGTCGCGAACCATCGAGAGCTCCAGGTTCTCGTCGAGCCGAGCCGAAACCCGACCGGGTGTGTTTTCTGTCCCATAAATTAGCCTTTCAGCCGTCAACACCCATCGGTTTGGCGGAACGCCAAACCGCAACATGGGTGCCCTCCGCGTTGAGATTTCGCACCCATAGCCCTTGACGCTGTCGCGTCAAGGGCAGGCATGGTGCCCCCACGCTGGGATTTCGCCTCGGCGAAATCCGTGGGGGCAGAAATCTGTAGGGGGCCATCAGCGTTCAGCTCGTGCGTGGCGTGGCTTCCGGCTGACAGCTGATTGCTGGCCGCTGACAGCCTGTTCGTCGGAGAGCACGATTGTGAGGTGGCTGGTGCGATGCCGAATGGAATAGGCCCGCCCCATGGCGCGTGGCTGCACACGCTTCATCACCGGCCCGCCATCCGCGTACGCTTTGACGACACGGAGATCATCCAGAACACGCACCTGATGGTTGTGCTCCGCGTTCGCGATCGCTGAGCGTAGCACTTTCTCGGCGAGTCTCGCCGCAGCGCGCGGCGTTACCTGCAAGATCGAGAGGGCTTCTCCCACCGATTTCCCGCGCACGAGGTCGAGCACCAAACGGGCCTTGCTCGCGGGGACTCGGACGTATCGGGCTGTCGCTTTGGTCTGCATCGCTACTTCTTCTCTGGTGCGGCTCCGACGGTGGTGGTCTTCTCAGTCCTCGTGCCATGAGCTTTGAAGGTGCGCGTCAACGCGAACTCCCCGAGCTTGTGGCCGACCATATTCTCAGTGATGTACACCGGGATGAACTTCTTCCCGTTATGCACGGCCACGGTCTGTCCCACAAACTCTGGGAGGACCGTGGAGCGTCTGGACCAGGTCTTGAAGACTTTCTTCTGGCGCGTCCGCTCGAGCTCCTCCATCTTCTTCAAGAGGTGCGCGTCGACAAACGGCCCCTTCTTTACCGATCGTCCCATCGTGCGCTCATTTCTTCCTGCGGGTGACGATATACTGATCCGACGGCTTCCGGGTGCGAGTCTTATAGCCGAGGGTGGGCTTTCCCCACGGCGTCATCGGATGGTTCCCCTTGCCGCGCCCCTCGCCGCCCCCCATCGGATGGTCCACCGGGTTCATGGCGGTCCCCCGAACAGTCGGCCTGAACCCCATCCAGCGGGAGCGTCCGGCCTTGCCGATCGAGACGTTCTCGTGGTCGAGATTTCCCACCTGCCCGACCGTGGCCATGCAATCCAGGCGAATCAACCGAATCTCTCCAGAGGGGAGCTTCAGGTGGGCCATCTCGCCTTCTTTGGCGAGAAGCTGAACCTGGCCGCCGGCGCTCCGGCAGAGCTGCGCGCCCTTGCCGGGCTGAAGCTCCACGTTGTGCACCGTCGTTCCCATCGGAATGTTCCGAAGCGGGAGCGCGTTCCCCGGCAAGATGTCCGACTGAGGCCCGGACATCACACTGTCACCCACCTTCAGACCGAGCGGAGCAATGATATACCGCTTCTCCCCGTCTCGGTAGTTGAGCAGCGCGATCCGCGCCGAGCGGTTCGGGTCATACTCGATCGCGGCCACCTTGGCCGGGACCCCGAACTTCTCCCGCTTGAAATCAATCTGGCGCAGCGCGCGCTTATGTCCGCGACCTCGATGGCGGACCGTGATTCGCCCATACGAGTTACGACCGCTCGTCCGGCGCTTGGGGCCGACGAGAGACTTCTCTGGCTTCTTCTTCGCCAGCTCCTCGAACGTCACGATGGTCATGTACCGCCGCGCCGGCGTGTCGGGTTTTAATATCTTCAGTCCCATAAGTTCACATCCTGTCGGGGTCAGGGGTCCGAGGCTCGGGGCTCGCAGTGACGGACCCCGGTCCCCGAACCCCGAGCCCCGGTATCATGCTCCCTCGACCAAGTCGATTTTGTGGCCGGGCTGGAGCGAGATGATGGCTTTCTTCCAACCGGGGCGTCTCCCTTCGTGCTTTCCCATCCTCTTGAGCTTCCCCTCCATCACGATCGTGCGAACGTCCCGAACCTTCACGTTGAAGATCGTCTCGATCGCGCGACGAATCTCCACCTTGTTCGCGTCTGGCGCCACCTGAAAGAGCACCTGATTCTGGTTCTCTTTGAGGATCGTGCTCTTCTCGGTGAGGAGCGGGCGGATCACCACCTCGCGAGGACTTCTCATGACGCGCCCAGCGTCGCTTCGAGCTCTGAGACGGCGCCCCGCTCGGCAAGCACTCGCTCAACCCGAAGCAACTGATAGACCGAGATGTGTTTGGACGTCTCCACAGTGAGCCACGAAATGTTACGCGACGCCCTCATGAGAGCCCCGCCAAGTTCCGCGACAATCACCAGTGTCCGCTGACCGTCGATTCCAAGCCCTGACAAGTAGCTCACGAGCGCCTTTGTCTTCGGCTCCGGCACGGCGATCCGCTCGACCACCGTCAACTGTCCCGACGCCACCTTATCGCTCAATGCCTCGCGGAGGGCCTCTCGCCTGGCCTTCCTCGGCATCGCCTGCTCATAGCTTCTCGGGTGGGGGCCAAACACGGTCCCGCCCCCCCGCCATTGAGCGGCACGGATCGATCCCTGACGGGCCCTCCCCGTTCCTTTCTGTCGCCACGGCTTCTTTCCACCGCCGGAGACTTCATATCGCTCTTTGGTATCGTGAGTGCCGGCTCGCCGGTCGGCCAACTCTCTCACCACTGCCTGGTGCAGGAGCGGCACGCGCGCGGAGACGCCGAAGACCTCTGGCTTGAGCTCCAGCGTCGCCGTGGCTTTTCCTTTGGAATCGAGAACGGAAACCGTCGGCATCGCCCGCTACCCTTTCGCGCCGTGGCGAGAAGCGAGCAGATCGAGGCCCGAGGGAGGAGGAACCCCGAGGCGTATGCGCTATACGTCGAGGGGTTCCGCCGACCGAGAACGCCGGGACCACCTGCTATATCCAGGCTGATCAAAAAGGTCCAGAT
>DATEAO010000334.1:0-2798 GCA_035288345.1 Candidatus Methylomirabilota bacterium
CTGCCCTGGGCGGAAACGCCGTGTCAGTATGATGGCGGTGATGAGCTGGGGCGAACTGTTCCGGATCGACTGGTAAATGGCTGCCAGCCAGAGACCGATCAGCCCGAGGCCGACGACGGTCTGCTCGATCTGGCCCAGGGCACCCCAGGGGATCGTAAGGGTGGCCGCCATCAGGGCCAGGTAGGAGGCGAGCGGAAGCAGGACCGTGTCTGCTCGGCGGAAGCGATTGCGCACCTTCTCGAGCCGATCCAGCTCCAGTTGGTCCGCGTAGTCGAGCGGGAAATGATGGGACTCATTCTGCGTGAGATCCTCCCAGACTTGAACGGAAAGGCGGTCGGAGTGTCTCCAGCGTGCCACCGAGTCTTCTCGCACGTGACCTGTCGCGCGACCGTTTCTTGCTAAGTGCCAGTGCAGCATTGATCGAGGCTCACCTGTTTGTTCGAATGAGCGTGTTGTTCGGCTTGTAGAAAAGATCGGATACTTCACGAGACCTCTTTAGCATTGTGCAGCAGACGCAGGAATTGCGCGCTAGGCGATCGAGTTCCTATTGTTACAGGATGTTGACCGAGGTTCGCCCTGAGCTTCGACATTTTGTTCCATTCTTTCCCCTTCGGCGGCTGATTCACCAGGAATTTCTCAAGCCCTTCGGGACCTTAACCGATGGGGAAGATGAGGCATGTCGCCTCGGCGTGGCTCCACATCGCCAAGGAAGGCCATGGAAGGATTTCCACTCCCAATTGTTTTGCTTCTGTTGTTGATGGCGGGGTTCGGGCTTCTCTTGCTCAGCCCCCGCCTTCGGAATGTCCCCGCCGACTATCCGCTCTGGGGGGCGAAGGCTGGGCTGACCCCCCGCAGCTATCGTCAGCGTGTGATTCACAAGGGCTTCCCGATTCTCACGCTCCCGGGTTGCCCGCTTGCGCCCGGTGAGGTCGCGCTGCTCGCTGGTCGAGTCCGGCTCGAGCTCCCTCCGGGAAGGTCACTGGGAAGAGCGCATCAGCGCCGGAGGAAAGAGATCCCGTGCTTCGGTCTCACACCGGTTGAATGGGGGCGCCTCATCGTGACGAGTCAGCGACTGCTGTTTGTGGGAAGCCGGGACTCGCTGAGCCTTCCGTTCGCGAGCGGGCTCGGCTCGACTGGGTTCACCCGGGGGCTCCTGATTGAATTGGCCCAGAGCCGCGCCGCGTACTTCTTCCGCTTCCCTCATGCTCTGTTGTTTGGAGAAGCGATCAGGCTCCTGCATGCGTTTCGTTGGGAGCGCACAGCGCGCGAGACACTTGAGCGCGTCTCCGAGCCCTTTCACAAACGGAGCGTTTTCAGGACAAAGGACGAGGGGAGCAGGCTCCCGGACCCGGTCGGGAATCAGCGACGGGACTTGCGGGAAGCGTTCGAGGCCCCCCTCTTTTTGGGCGCGGGGCGCCGCTCGTCCTCCGTGACGTGGAAGCCGTTTTGAGTGAACCCATACTGGAGGAGCCGACGGGCCTCAAGAAAGCTCAGCCACCGAGTCTCCGAGCCGAGGAGAATGCAGAGGAAACGCTGACTGCCGCGGTACGCGGCCACCGCCAAGTTGTACCCCGAGGCGTGGGTGTACCCCGTCTTCACCGCTTGCACGCCATCCGGCGATTTGTCGAGTACGAACTGCCGCTGATAGACCTTCCCCCGGTAGACGAAGCCCTTTCCGGCGAGAAGCCCTCGGGCTCCGGGAAACTCCTCGATCAGCCGATCGGTCAGCTGCGCGAGATCTCGTGCGGTGGTCCATTGGCCGGGAGCTGGCAGCCCGTGGGGATTGACAAAACGCGAATGGATGAGCCCGAGCTCTTCAGCCTTCTCGTTCATTCGCTCAACGAATGCCTCCTCGCTCCCCGCCAAGTGTTCCGCCACAGCAGTCGCGGCGTCGTTCGCCGAGGCGATCGCGACACCCTGCAGCAGCACTCCAAGCGGCACCTTCTCGCCCGCGCGCAGCCCTAAGCGGTACCGCGGCGTGCGGGCCGCATGCACACTCACGTCGACCGCTTCGTCCCACGTCGCCAGATCGCTTTCCAGCGCCTCGAACGCCAGATAGAGCGTCATGAGCTTGACGAGGCTTGCCGGAGCATGTTCCCCCTCCGGGTTTTTTGAGAAGAGCACTCGCCCTTGGGGATCCACCAGCAAGACTGACCCAGCGGTGAGCGAGTTCGCAGAGAGCGATTGGGCCCAACTGCGCACCGGCAGGAGCATCATGCACAGGAGCAGGAGGAGGAAGAAGACCGAGCGGTAAAGAATGCTTACTGCGGAGGACCGACAGGAGCGAATCGAATCTCCTCGGGGAGGGGAAAGTCGTGGAGTCTCAAATAGAGGTTCAGCCGCGCCTTGCCGAGTTCGGTGAGCAGAGGCAAAAAATGGGTGTCCCATCGGAGCCATCCATCCCGGCATCCTGCCCACATGCCGTCGGAGTGCTCCGCTAACGGACAACGCGATTCGAGACATGGCGCTTCGCTCAACCGACAGACCGCAAACTGGCGAAGCGCCACGTGTTCTCCTTCGAGAGGTTTGGGTCACTCTGGGTATTCTATCGAGCGACGGGCCAAAACTGTCAAGGAAAAAGTCGCAGAAACCGAGAAATTCGGCAGAGAACGGAAGTACAAGGGAATCGTGGTGGAGGTGTCTACCGCCCCGGTGGTATGCTACAGGGCGTGAAACGAGGCAGGAAGATTTCCCTCGTCTTCGTCGTCGTCCTCTCGACAGCGGGCGTGGGCTCCGGGGAGGAACCCGAGCCCGGCGGTGTGCCTGCGCCCAACGAAACCGTCCTCGAGGAAGCGACC
>DATEAO010000335.1:0-14439 GCA_035288345.1 Candidatus Methylomirabilota bacterium
ACCGGAGCGGCGCCATGCCCTCCATAGAGCTGCATGATTCGGCGCACGTACGCCCGCGTCTCCGGAAACGGGGGGATCCCGCGGTACCAGCGCACCGGCTCTTCGCCGGCGTTATACGCTGCCAGCGCAAGCGGGATGTCCCCGGCAAAGCGGTCAATCAGCCCGCGCAGGTGGCGCACGCCGCCATCGATGTTCTGCTTGGGATTAAACGCATCGCGGACACCCAACACGGAGGCGGTGGTCGGCATCAGCTGCATGAGTCCCATCGCCCCCTTGCGAGAGACCGCCCAAGGATCGAACGCGGATTCCGTTCGGATCACCGCCTCGACCAGCGCGGAGTCCACGCCATATCGCGTCGACGCCTCTTGGATCTCCTTCTGGTACTTCCCGCGGGCGGGGATCCTCAACCATCCCGCTGAGCTTCCAGTTTGCCCAGAGAGGCGCTGATATCGCGGATCTGTCGGCGCGTTGGTGAAATGAACCACTCCATCTTCGTCGATCAAGCGGAAGCCCGACGCCTCAGCCGTGTGGACAAAGAAGAGAAGCCCGATGACAAGAAGTGTTAGCGAAAGGCTCATCATTTGCCGTGGCGCTCATTCTAGGAACTAAGCTTTGGCCCTGTCAAGGCCAGCTTTCGTCACTTGAGGCTGCAAAACGGAAGCCAGAATTCGGCCACGCCGGAACACGCGAAAAGAAGTCAATCGCCACCGGATCTTAATCGAAGGGGACCGACTGGATCGAACGGCCTTAGACTCTCTGCTTCTCTTCGATCAGGAGAGACCCTGTGAGGTCGGACCCCAACTCCGCCTTCCGCCAGACCGGTCGAGCAAAAGCGAGCTTGATCACTTCTTCGATCGCCGAGACCAGATGGAAGGTGAGCCCCTCTCTCATGGGAGGCGGAACATCCTCGAGGAGGTTCTTCTCGTTTCGCTTCGGCAGAATGACTTCTTTGACACCCACCCGTCTGGCCGCCAGCACCTTCTCCTTGATCCCGCCTACTGGGAGCACTCGACCAGAGAGAGTGATCTCTCCGGTCATCGCCACGTCCGAGCGCACCGACTGTCCGGTGAGGAGTGAGACGATCCCGGTCACCATCGTCACGCCGGCAGAGGGCCCATCTTTGGGAATGGCGCCCGAGGGAACATGGACGTGAATGTCGGATTGCTCCCAGAACTCCGGATCGATCCCAAGCTCTTGCGTATGAGACCGAACCCAGGAGAGCGCGGCCTGAGCAGACTCTTTCATGACATCACCGAGTTGGCCGGTGAGGGTGAGATTCTTCCCTCCCTTCATCCGGGTGGCCTCGATAAAGAGCACGTCCCCACCCGCCGGGGTCCAGGCAAGCCCCAGTGCGACACCGGGAATGCGTGTTCGCTCCTCAAGCTCCTCAAGCAAGAACTTCGGGGCTCCGAGGAACTGATTCACCAGTTCCGCCGTGATTGTCACGGGTGATTCGTCACCTTCGGCCCGGCGCCTGGCCACTTTCCGGCAGAGGGTCGCGATCTCCCGCTCAAGGTTCCGTAATCCCGCCTCTCGGGTGTAATGCCGAATCAGAAGAACGACCGTCTCTTGGGTGAACGTCACGTCCCGGCCAAGCGCAAGCCCGTGAGCCTGGGTCTGCTTGGGTAAGAGATGCTTCTCGGCAATCGCGACCTTCTCCTCCTCGGTATACCCGGGAAGCTCCAACACCTCCATCCGATCTCTGAGCGCCGGCGGGACCGGATCCAAAACATTCGCGGTCGTGATGAAGAGCGCTTTGGACAGATCGAACGGGACATCGACATAGTGATCGCGAAACGTCGAGTTCTGCTCAGGATCCAACACCTCCAACAACGCGGACGCCGGATCGCCCCGGAAGTCCATCCCGAGCTTGTCCACCTCGTCGAGCATGAAGACCGGGTTCTTCGACTCCGCGCGCCGCAACCCTTGGATGATCTGTCCGGGCAACGCGCCGATGTACGTGCGCCGGTGGCCGCGAATCTCCGCCTCGTCTCTCATGCCGCCGAGGGAGATCCGAACGAACTTCCTGCCGAGCGCTCGGGCAATTGATTTGCCGAGAGAGGTTTTGCCAACCCCCGGAGGACCGGCGAAGCAGAGGATGGGGTCCTTGACCCCGGGATGAATCTTCCTGACAGCAAGAAACTCCAGGATCCTCGCCTTGACTTTCTCGAGTCCCCAGTGGTCCTCGTCGAGAATCTCGCGGGCGCGGGCAATCTCAATCTGGTCCTCAGTCTCCTTCCTCCATGGGAGGGCGATGAGCCAATCGAGGTACGTTCGGACCACCGTGTACTCTGCTGCCGCTGGAGGCATTTTGGCCAGGCGATCGAGCTCGCGAAGCGCCTCCGTCTTCGCCTCCTCTGACATGCCCGCGTCCTCGACCTTCTTGCGAAGCGCCTCGATCTCCTGGGTCCGCTCGTCACTCTCACCCAGCTCTTTCTGGATCGCCTTCATCTGCTCCCGGAGATAGTACTCGCGCTGGGACTTCGACACTTCGGACTGAACCTGGGATTGGATCTTCGATCCGAGCTCCACGAGCTCGGCTTCTTTGGACAGGTGAGCCGTGAGCTTCTGAAGCCGGAGTTTCACGTCCAGCGTCTCGAGCAACTCCTGCTTCGCTGCGGTGCTCAGCGATGGCAGCGATGAGGCGATAAAATCAGCGAGCCGGCCGCCCCCGGCAGTCTGCGTGGCCATGGGGACGAGGTCATCGGGAAGCGTCGGGGAAAGCGAGACGATCTTCTGGAAGAGTCCAAGGGCATGGCGCGCGAGCGCCTCAGTCTCAAGATCCTTCTCCCCCGGCTCAACTTCATGAAGCTCCTCAACGCGCGCTCTGAGAAATGGTTTCTCTTGGATGATCTCCACGACCCGGATTCTCCCAAGCCCTTGCACCACAACACGCATGGTCCCATCAGGGTACTTGAGCACCCGGTGGATGAGCGTGGCTGTCCCATACCGGTGAAGGTCAGATGGCGTCGGATCCTCCACATGGGCGTCCCGCTGAGCGACCAGCCCCACGATGCGAGAGCCGGAGGCGGCATCCTCGATGAGACGGACCGACGCCGCGCGCGCAACCGCCAATGGCAGCACCGCGTTAGGAAAGAGCACGGTATCGCGAATAGGCACAATCGAAAGCACGTCTGGCAGCACAACACTGCTGTGCTCTTCAGACTCGGGAGTATCGGCCGGATCAAGATTTTCTGTCATTGCTCTGCCTTTTTTGTTCTCCGAGTGGCCTCTGCGCTAAAAGGTTTCAACTTTCTTGAGACTGCTTGAGGCCACTCGGACCAGGGCCGCTCCGGCACTCCGGTTTTTGGGGCCAGCGTCAGCGACCTCTTGCCGAATATACGCCAGGAGATCCTCGATCTGGCGGTGCATGTCGAGCATCTGTCGCCGCATCTTTAAGATGATCTCTATCCCGGCGAGATTCACGCCGAGGTCTCGTGTCAGGTGGAGAATCCGGGCCAGATCCTCGACATCCTCTTCGGAATAGAGTCGAGTCTGGCCTATGGTCCGGCTGGGGCAGATCAGCCCTTTCCGTTCGTATAGGCGGAGTGTCTGGGGGTGGATCTTCAGCCGATCCGCCACAACGCTAATCTGGTAGAGCGGTCTTCCTTTATCAGCCATGTCTATGACGCTTTGGGCTTCGTCATCCCGACCTGAGCAAAGAGCGTTGCCCGTGGGTTATCGGGCATGAGCCGCTCGAGCTCGCGGAAGAGCTCTTCGGTCCTCGGGGTCACCTCTTTCGGAGTGACCACGCGGACCATGACGTAAAGGTCCCCTCGACCTTCACCGTGAAGCCGACTACTCCCCTTTCCTCGGAGACGGAAGACTTGGCCGCTCTGGGTTCCCGGCGGGAGGATCAGAAACGCTACGCCATTTGGGGCCGGAACCTCGACTCTCGCTCCCAACACAGCCTCTGTGACCGTGATCGGAACCTCGCAATGAAGGTTGTCGCCCTTGCGGGAGAAAACCGGATGTGGCCTGATCCGCGTGATAATCACCAGGTCACCCGGCGGAGCTCCGAAGCCTCCCGCATGCCCCTCCCCTTTCACACGAACTTCTGACCCGGTATCCACGCCAGGCGGAATCGTGACAGCAACCGTGGCCCGAACAGGGCCCAGCCCGCGCCCTCTGCACTCCTCACAGACAACGTGAGCGATCTGGCCTGAGCCTTTGCACACACTGCATAGTGAGGGGATCCTCGTGCTCCCTCGAACCAGCCAGACTTCCCCGCTCCCGCCGCACTCTGAGCAGACGTCCGGGCTGGCCCCTGCGGGAACTCCGGCGCCGCCGCAAGCTGAACAAGGGCCGAGACGGTGAACCTCGAATGAGGCCATGAGCCCGCGGAGGCTGTCCTCGAGGGAGAGCTCTATAGGGTACTGAAGGTCTTCTCCTTTCACTGCGCGTGAGCGGGAAAATCCCGGCTTTTGCTCTTGCCCCGTCCGAGTAAATGCGCTGTGTCCCAGGCGGTCGTAGAGGCTTCTGGCCGAGATGTCGCTGAGCACGCGATAGGCCTCGTGGATCTCCTCGAAGATCACCCGCGACTGCGCGTCCCACGGATTGAGGTCCGGGGAACACTGACGGGCAAGCCGTTGGTACGCCAGTCGGATGTCGCGTGGCGACGCGTCGACTCGCACGCCCAACAACTCGTAATAATCCCGTCTGGCCGTGGTCAAGGTGCTGCCATCCTCGGAGCGTTCGACGCGCTAGCCCTTTTTTCCGAGGTCTTCAAATTCGGCATCGACGACCTCGCCATCCGCCGGCTTCCCCCCGGTTTGGGGGCCAGTCGGGCCCGCTGCCCCCTGCTGGCGCGCCTGAGCCTCCCGATACATGATTTCGGCCAGCTTGTGCGAGGCACCGGTTAGGCGTTCCTGCGCGTTTTTGATCCGATACAGATCTTCGCCCTTCAAAGCTTCCCGAGCTTCCGTCAGCGCATCCTCGACAGACTTCTTGTCAGCCTCGGGAAGCTTATCGCCGTGCTCATGCAGCGTCCGCTCCGTCGTGTACACGAGAGAGTCGAGGTTGTTCTTCAGCTCAATCTCCTGGCGACGTACCTGGTCCTCACTTGCGTTGCTCTCCGCCTCCTTCACCATCTTTTCGATCTCTTCTTTCGCAAGACCGGACGACGCGGTGATGGTGATCGCCTGCTGCTTCCCGGTCGCGGTATCTCTCGCCGAGACGTTCAGGATTCCGTTCGCGTCGATATCGAACGTCACTTCGATCTGCGGGACGCCTCGGGGCGCAGAAGGAATCCCCACGAGGTGGAACCGGCCGAGTGTGCGGTTGTCCCGAGCCATTTGGCGCTCGCCCTGGAGGACATGCACCTCCACTTGCGTCTGGTTATCCGCAGCCGTGGTGAATGTCTCGCTCTTCTTCGTGGGTATTGTCGTGTTCCTCTGAATCAACGTGGTCATCACACCACCCAGCGTCTCGATCCCGAGAGAGAGCGGGGTCACGTCCAGGAGCAAGACATCCTTGACCTCACCCGCCAGCACTGCCGCCTGGATTGCGGCGCCGACCGCGACGACCTCGTCGGGGTTCACGCCTTTGTGCGGGTCCTTCCCGAAGAGCTGACGAACGGCTTCTTGCACCTTCGGCATTCGGATCTGACCGCCGACCAGGATGACTTCGTTAATATCCTTTGGCGAAACCCCGGCGTCCTGCATGGCCTGACGGCAGGGGCCGATCGTCCGCTCAACCAGGTCCGCCACCAGCGCCTCGAGCTTCGCGCGCGTGAGCGTGATCACCAGATGCTTCGGGCCGCTGGCGTCAGCGGTGATGAACGGAAGGTTGATCTCTGTCTGCAGCGTTGTGGAAAGCTCGCACTTGGCCTTTTCGGCGGCTTCCTTCAGCCGCTGGAGCGCCATCCGATCGCGCCTTAGATCGATGCCGTGCTCCTTTTTGAATTCGTCTGCGATCCAATCGATGATCCGCTGGTCGAAGTCGTCGCCGCCGAGATGCGTGTCGCCGTTGGTGGCCTTGACTTCAAAGACGCCATCACCGATCTCAAGGATCGAGATATCAAACGTGCCGCCACCGAGGTCATAGACCGCGATCAGCTCGTCCTTCTTCTTGTCAAGTCCGTATGCGAGGGCAGCCGCGGTCGGCTCATTGATGATCCGCAAGACCTCCAAGCCAGCAATGGTCCCGGCGTCCTTCGTGGACTGCCGCTGGCTGTCATTGAAATACGCGGGGACCGTAATCACGGCCTGCGCGACTTTTTCGCCGAGATAGGATTCGGCCGCTTCCTTGAGCTTGCGGAGCACCATGGCCGAGATCTCCGGAGGAGAGTAGACCTTTCCTCGAATATCTACTCTGGCGTCGCCGTTCTCTGCCCTCACCACCTTGTACGGAACAAGCTTCGCCTCGTGCAGCACCTCGTCGTGGCGCCGCCCCATAAACCGCTTGATGGAGAAGACCGTGTTCTCCGGGTTTGTGATGGCCTGGCGTTTAGCGACCTGGCCAACCAAAATCTCTCCGTCCTTCGCGAACCCAATCACAGAAGGGGTGAGACGGCTCCCCTCCTGGTTGGGAATGACGATAGGATCCCCCCCCTCGACCACCGCGACAACTGAGTTCGTCGTCCCAAGGTCAATTCCGATTACCTTTGCCATGCGAAAATCCCCTTTCCTCTAGTTGTTCCACTTTGTGGTATCGGTACGATTCACTCCGGTCCGAAATCTATTGAGTGCATTATCGATATATCATCTTATGGGGAGATTATCAAGTCATGAAAATGATGACGCTGGCGAGAAATGACTTTTCCTTTTTTTATTGACAGTTACGATTCGCCCTTGTTAGGGTTGCTTCCCAAAGGATAAGTTGGAGAGGGATTTGAGATGACCAGGTTTGGATGCATCGGCTGCTTTTCGATCATTGCGGTTATAGCCCTCGTTGCCGTGGTTCTACTGGGAGGGATCGCTCTCTCGACCAATCTCTTTGAAGTCCCAGATCTCCCCCGACAGGACTTCAGCCCGGAGGATGGTAGACGGTTTCAGCAAAAACTGGCTGAGATTATGCTGCGGGAGGCCAACATCTCATCCCGAAGAGATCCGATCGTGATTAGCCAACGAGAATTGAACGCCTTCCTCCAGAGGCACCTTCTGGAAAGTGAACAGATCCGTATCTCGCCCATGGTGGTCCAGTTCGTACGAGGGACGATCGAGGTTCAGGGCCAAACTGAGCTTCGCTATCTGCTGGCCGGCTACCCGTTCTCTTTTATCGCTCAGTACCTTCCGCAGTCGGCAACCAACCGTCTGGTCTGGATCAGTGTCAAAGGCCGAGTGAAGGTCGAGCGCGGAAGGGGAGAATTCGTGGCCCAAGACTTTACTCTAGGACGTCAGTCTCTCTCTCCGTGGCTCCTGTCGTGGTTGTTCGGCGGGGCCGGCAGCCGTTTGATGCAGTGGCGGGTTCCCACGTCCGTGGATCGAATCACCATCGAAGAGGGACGAGCCATCGTGACGCTCCGCCGGTCGTAGGCGTCGCTCGCGCTTCACTCACCTATGATTTGGCAGATTACCTCGCGCTGGCGGGCACGAGTGTCGAAGTCCACGAGTACAATCTGCTGCCAGGTCCCGAGTCCGAGGGTGTGATCGCTGAACGGGACTGTCACCGACGGGCCCAAGAGCGCGGCCTGAACATGAGCGTGGCCGTTATCATCGATGCGGTTGTGCCAGTAATCGCCGTCAGGAGGGATGAGCCGCCTGAGCGCCGTACTTAGATCACGCGCAACTCCAGGCTCAAACTCGGCCGTCGTCACGCCCGCGGTCGAGCCAGGGACGAAGACGATCGCGATACCGTCCCGGAGCTGGGCTTTCTTCACGGCCTCGTCCACTTGCTGAGTCAGATCGATGACTGCCCCATTCCCCCTGGTGCTCACTTGCAATCGAACCGTTGCCACGCCCATGCTCATCCGGCCTTTAGCTTATCGACATACCGTAGGCGCAGGTCGTAGAGCAGCCCTTCGACGAGCTGGCTCTCCTCAGGAGTACAATTCCCCGCGGTCTTCTCTTGGAGCAGTGCGAGGAGGTCGATCGCATATCGGGCCTCGTCGAGATCTCGGGGCTGACTGGGAACGGATGGATCGCCGCCCTCTCCAAGATGAACAAGCGCCGAGTGCGCAAGCATCAAGAAGAGTGACGAGAGATCCGGTGGGGGTGGTCCATCTGTTGGAGGCCGCGCTTCTCGGGCGCGCGGTGACTCCCGAAATGGTTGAGCCTGTCGGGGTCCGGAAGAGAGTTCCTCTTCCGCTTCGGGACGCTGTCCGCGCTTATCGACGACCGTATAGCCCGCCTCGGGTTCGTCCGGTCCATTCACGGCGCTCCTCCTCGCAGCATGGAATCGGCGAATTCGCACTCACCCTACCATAGCCGAAAGGCGGGCTCAAGAAGAGTGGGTCTCAGCCCGGCCTTTGTGTATAATGAAGCCACCGCCTAGGACGCCCACATGGCCACTCACGCCGGCGCACTCTTCGAAGAACTGCTTCAAGTCATGCGCCGTCTCAGGGCCGAGGGGGGATGCCCGTGGGACCGCGAGCAGACTCGCGATTCTCTGAAGCCGTTCCTCGTGGAGGAAACTTACGAGGTCCTCGAGGCCTTGGACCAAGGCGCTGCAAGTGGGCTTCGCGAAGAGCTTGGCGATCTTCTCTTTCAGGTTGTCTTTCACGCCCACATCGCTCAGGAACTCAACGAATTCTCCATTGCGGACGTGCTCCAGCAGTTGATTGACAAGATGGTCCGCCGCCACCCTCATGTTTTTGGGGATCGCTCGGTGCGAAGCGCGAGTGAGGCGCTCGCTCAATGGGAGTCCATCAAACACGCCGAAGGCACGCGTGATGGACAGCACCGATCGGTGCTGGACGGTGTTCCAAAAACGCTGCCGGCGCTCCTCAGGGCCGAGCGGATTCAGGCAAAAGCCTCACGAGTCGGGTTCGACTGGAACGCCCCTGAAGCGGCCTGGAAGAAAGTGGAAGAAGAGCTCCATGAGATTCAGGAGGCCCTTCATCGAGACGACCGGGCCAAAGCCAGTGAAGAGTTTGGAGACTTCTTGTTTGCAGTCGTCAATGTCGCCAGGCTGCTTCGGATAAGTGCAGAAGGAACACTCCAGCAGGCTGTTGAGAAGTTCATCCTCCGCTTTAAACGGATGGAGCGCATGGCCGTGGAAGAAGGGCGGACACTTCACAGCTCCACGCTGGAAGAGCTCGACCGTTTCTGGGAAGCTGTGAAGGCTCAGGAGTTGAACGAAACGGAGCGACAGTAGCTCCTGAACTGCTCCTGCTCATGCGGTTTCGATCGTTCGTTCCAAGAGCAACTACACTCAGCGTGGTGCATCATACCGTGAACCGATGCCCGCCACGCAGACTCACGAGGATCAGCACGCCAATCTATGTCCCGAGCACCGAAGGGAGGAAATGAAAGCCATGAGGGTAAAGGTGGGCCAAACGGAGATCTCCATTGTTCAAGGGGATCTTACGGAGGTCGAGGTCGACGCCATCGTCAATGCCGCGAACTCAACGCTGTCGATGGGCGCTGGGGTTGCGGGCGCGATCAAGAAAAAAGGCGGAGTGATCATTGAAGAAGAGGCGATGCGACTTGGCCCAATCGAGGTCGGTGAGGCCGTGATTACGACGGCGGGAAACCTCGATGCGACCTACGTTCTTCACGCGGCAGCTATGGGTGAGGACCGGAAGACTGATAAACAGAAGATCGCTCAGGCCACCCGTTCGACCTTTCGCTTGGCGGATGATCACAAGTTGACGTCTATCGCACTCCCCGCTCTGGGCACCGGTGTCGGAGGCTTCCCTATGGCTGAGGCCGCTGAAGCCATGCTGTCGACGTTGCTTCGGCATCTCACTGCCGGGCCCACGACACTTCAAAAGGTCATCTTTGTCATCTATCAGGACGATGCTTATAGAGTCTTCAAGGAGACGCTCGCTCGCTTAACACCAGCGAAATAGGTACGTTTTTTGCACAATTTCCGCTTTTGCAGATTTGACCCCGGGGGACTCTGTCCCCTGAACCAAGCTAACTAGTTAAAGGAGTAGACATGAGCCGCCGACTCGGCGACCTCCTGGTAGCCGAACAACTTCTCTCACAAGAGCAGCTTCAGCAGGCGCTTGTCGAGCAGAAAAACTCGAATGAGAAGCTCGGCTCTATCCTTGTCCGTCTTGGATACCTCAATGAAGACCAACTGATCGGTTTTCTTTCTCGTCAGTACGGCATCCCCTCGATCACGCTCTCCCAGCTCGACATCGACCCAGACGTGCTGAAGCTGGTCTCTGCCCCCATTGCCAGGAAGTATGAGGTTCTCCCGATTCGCCGAATCGGCAATACGCTCACGCTGGCGATGGCTGACCCAACCAACGTCTTCGCCCTAGACGACATCGCGTTCATGACCAATTTGAACGTGATTCCGGTCGTCGCCTCGCAAGGCGCAATTCGGAAGGCCATCGACCGAAACTACGACACCTCCTCCTCCGCCATTACCGAGGTGATCAAAGACCTCGAAGGAGAAAGCTTCGAGGTTGTTGATGAGGACGAAACCCAGGTCGATGTTTTCGAGCTGAAGGAAGCAGTTGAGGAAGCGCCGGTCGTTCGATTGGTGAGCCTGATCCTCGGCGATGCGATCCGTCGCGGGGCGTCCGACATCCACCTGGAACCATTTGAGAAAGTCTTCCGCATTCGGTTCAGGATCGATGGCGTGCTGCAAGAGATCATGACGCCGCCCAAGCGACTGGAGCCCGCGATCCTCTCCCGCATCAAGATCATGGCGAACTTGGACATCGCTGAGCGGCGGCTCCCCCAGGACGGGCGGATCAAGATCCGCTACCACAATCGAGAGATCGACCTCCGCGTCTCGACACTCCCGACGATCTACGGGGAAAAGATCGTGATGCGACTCCTCGACAAGGAATCCCTCGCGCTCGACCTCGGCCTGCTGGGATTCGATTCGTGGAGCTTGACTGAGTTCAAAAAGGCCATCACGAGTCCTCACGGGATGGTCCTCGTCACCGGCCCCACCGGATCGGGGAAGACCACCACACTCTACTCGGCGATGACGACCATCAACTCCCCGGACATCAACATTATGACCGCCGAAGACCCGGTGGAGTACAACCTTAAAGGGATCAACCAGGTTCAGATCAAAGAAGAGATCGGACGAACCTTCGCTGGCGTTCTCCGCTCCTTCCTCCGGCAAGACCCCGATGTGATCCTGGTCGGCGAGGTCCGCGACCTCGAGACCGCCCAGATTGCGATCCGCGCCGCCTTGACCGGCCACTTAGTGTTGTCGACATTACATACGAACGACGCGCCATCCACGATCGCGCGACTGTGCGATATGGGGATCCCGTCGTTCTTGATCTCCGCCAGCGTGCTTCTCATCCTCGCCCAGCGGCTCTGCCGAAAGGTCTGTCCGGACTGCAAGGAGTCGTATCTCGTCGACCCTGAGGCGTTAACGATCCACGGCTACGTTTCTCAGGGAAAGGATCCGGTGCCCTTGTACAAAGGCAAAGGGTGTCAGGCCTGCAACTATACCGGGATGCGCGGGCGGATGGCCATTTACGAAGTGATGCCGGTGACGCAAGAGGTCAGAGACCTCATTCTTCACGGCGCACCCGCCAGCGAACTCAAAGCAATGACTGTTTCGCAAGGGATGAAGACCCTGCGCCAGGCTGGTCTTCAGAAAGTGTTGGAAGGGTCTACCACGCTCGAAGAAATCCTACGGGTCACCTTCGGCTAAAAGCCAGGTGGCACGGCTTTTGCTCGCTTCTAAAACTCGGAAGGGAGAATACTGCCTATGACGATGCACGACCTTCTCACAATCATGGTGGAAAAAGGGGCGTCAGACCTTCACCTGACGACCGGCACGCCACCCCAGATCCGGTTGCATGGTCGTCTCACACCGCTTTCTGAGTTCCCGCCACTCGGCCCCGCTGATACCCAGCGGCTGGCGTACAGCGTATTGAACGAAGCGCAAAAGCAAAAGTTCGAGGAGGAAAACGAGCTGGACCTCTCGTTCGGCATCCAAGGGCTCTCCCGATTTCGAGCCAACATCTATCGGCAGCGCGGAGCGGTCGCAGCGGCCATCCGAACCATTCCATTCAAGATCCGCTCGTTTGAAGAGCTGGGGCTTCCCGAGGTGGTGAAGCAGCTCTCGGACCGTCCCAAGGGGCTGGTCCTCGTCACCGGCCCTACCGGCTCAGGAAAATCCACCACGCTCGCCGCGATGATTGACAAGATCAACGCCGAGCGCGCCGAGCACATCATCACCATTGAGGATCCGATCGAGTATATCCATTCGCACAAGCGATGCGTGGTGAACCAGCGGGAGTTGAACGCAGACACGGCGTCGTTCAAGCTCGCGCTCAAGTATGTCCTCCGCCAGGACCCGGACGTCGTGCTGATCGGCGAGATGCGGGACCTCGAAACGATTCAAGCCGCGCTGACGATCGCGGAAACCGGTCACCTGACGTTCGGCACTCTGCACACCAACTCTACAGCTCAAACAATGAACCGAATCATCGACGTCTTCCCGCCGCACCAGCAGCCCCAGGTGCGGGCGCAACTCTCCCTCGTGCTGGAAGGAGTGCTTTCCCAGCAGCTTATTCCGCGCCCTGATGGCAAAGGGCGGGCGCTCGCGCTTGAGATCATGGTGGCGACGCCGGCCATCAGAAACCTGATCCGCGAAGAGAAGATCCATCAAATCTATTCGGCCCTCCAGGCCGGGCACAAATTTGGAATGAGAACGATGAACAATTCCCTCGTTGAGCTGGTCCAGCGAGGACAGATCAGTCGGGAGGAGGCGTTGAATCGTTCGACGCTCCCCGACGAACTTCAACAGCTTCTGGCCGGGCGAAGCGTGACTCAAGAGCCCACGCTCTCAGCGGCCAGGCGGTAGGAGGAAAAGCCGTGCCAGTTTTTGCCTATCAGGGACGCACGTTTCAGGGAGGAGCACTTTCGGGTGATATCGAGGCCCCCGACCGCACCGCCGCGGTCGGTGAACTCCGGCGACGCCAGGTCTTCGTGACCGCCATCAAAGAAAGGGCCCAGCAGACTGGGCTGCGTGCCGGGCTGCGCGCCTTAGGAGGGAGCGTCAAGGATAAGGACCTCGCGATTTATACCCGTCAGTTTTCCACCATGATCGACGCCGGGCTTCCTCTGGTCCAGTGCCTGACGATCCTTTCGGAGCAGAGCGACGCAAAAGGCCTCAGGGCCGTCACAGGCAAGGCTGCTCACGATGTGGAAGCCGGCGCTTCACTCGCGGACGCGCTCAAGCGCCATCCTAAAGTGTTCGACGAGCTGTATGTCAATATGGTCGAGGTCGGAGAGACCGGCGGTATTCTCGATGTGGTCCTTCAGCGCCTCTCCGTCTACATTGAGAAGGCCGCGGCCCTGAAGCGCAAGATCAAGACCGCGATGATCTATCCCGCCACGATCGTGAGCGTGGCCGTGCTCGTCGTGATCTTCATGCTCACCTTCGTCATCCCGACATTTGCCAAGATGTTCGAGGGGCTGGGGGCTGAGCTTCCTCTTCCGACCCAAATCGTCATTGGACTTTCCAACTTCGTGCGCCGGTTCATTCTCCTGATTATCGCGGCGATGGTGGGTGTCGTCTTTGCGATTCGTTCCTATTACAAGACCGAGAACGGCAAAACGTTTATCGACACCCTGCTGCTGAAGATCCCGGTGATTGGAACGCTCATCAGAAAAGTCGCGGTCGCCCGATTCACGCGCACCCTGGGCACGTTGGTCTCGTCAGGCGTTCCAATCCTCGAAGGCCTCCGCATCACCGCTCGGACCGCTGGGAACAAGATCGTGGAGAAAGCGGTGATGATGACGCGCGCAAGCGTGACCGCTGGAAAGACGATCGCTGAACCGCTCAAGACGAGCGGGGTTTTCCCTCCCATGGTCGTCCACATGATCTCTGTTGGCGAGCAGACAGGCGCCCTGGATGCCATGCTGAACAAAATCGCCGACTTCTACGAGGACGAGGTTGACACTGCGGTGGCGGGCCTGACTTCGCTTCTCGAGCCGATCATGATTGTCTTCCTCGGGGTGGTCATTGGCGGATTGGTGATTGCCATGTACCTCCCGATCTTCAAGATGGTCACGCTGATTAAATAGGGAGAACTCGTGCCGTATCCAACTCCGGGGCCGCTCTTTCGCTGGCTCCCCATTATCCGGCTCGCTACTGTCTTCCTGCTCCTGAGCCTCGGGCTTTACTTAAACCAGGCCAGGCTCTTAACGGTCCACCTGATCCCGTTTCTCGGCTCGCTCACGGCTGCCGCGGTAGTATCACTGACCGCGCTGGCGCTCGCCCAGCGAAAGCTCCGGGTCGAGCGATTCGTTTGGGGTCAGCTGACACTGGATGTCATGGTCGTGACAGCCCTTGTCACCAGCACAGGTGGGGCGAGGAGTCTCTTTGCATCTCTTTACGTCCCCG
>DATEAO010000336.1:0-4079 GCA_035288345.1 Candidatus Methylomirabilota bacterium
TTCCCACGCGAGCAGGCTCCCCGTTGTCTCGGTGGTCCGCCCCACGTCGCGCGCCTCGACCCGCGCGGTCGTGATCGAGAGCGTCTGCGGGCCGCTCGCGGCCCCTTTGCCCTGAGGCGCCGAGTTGCTCTTGTCACCGCCGCACCCCGCAGCGATGGGCAGTATTGAAAGGATCATGGCTAGAGTCGCGAGCGAGGCGTTACGAGCGGCCATGGTTGTCCTTCCTGACAGCCGTCCGCTCCCGTGGCTCCTCGGGTGTGTTCATTGCAGCAGCCACAAGTGACTCCAAGCCTTTGATGACCTGCCGCCGGTCGTCCGCCGACATCCGAGCCAGCACTTCTTCAAGGCTCTCGAGCTGGAGGGTCTGGAGCTCACCCACCAGATTCTTCCCTTGCGGGGTCAGCTCCAACAGGTAGACACGCCGGTCAGCAGGATCATCGCCGCGGACCACAAACTGCTTTTGCTCGAGACGGTTCACAATGTGCGTGACCGCGGGGAGCGTGACCCGGAATGCCTTAGCGATCTCCCCCATGTGACAGCCTGAGTGCGCGGCCACATAGAAGAGGACCTGGCACTGGGCGTAGGTGAGGTCGAGCTCGGAGGCTTTCTGCCAGAGGAGCTGGCGAAAGGTCGTGCTGCCTAAGGCGTGGAGTAGTTCCAGAAGGCGCTGGGCCTCTGCTGACCATGGGCCGTCCGACGCGTGGGATAAGGCTGAAGATTCGGGGAGATGCATTGGTTTCGCCTCATCGAGAGGCTGCGAGGTCCACCTCCGGTGACCTTCAGCTTATAGCATTTAATAGTTAAGTCAATAAACAGTTTACGGCCTGTACTAAGCTTGAAATCTTTGAGTGGAGGTCTACTGAAGAAGATACCGAAAAGGAAGACGGGAAAATCAGCGCGTTAACTCAGCGTTTGCGATTGTCGATGACTCGCCGCACTTTTGCACCCCCGTCAGGTCTTGGCAGCGAGCCGGGTGGCAGGACGTGGAGCTTTGGATGTAAGCGGAGCGCAACGGCGAGGGTCTCATATACCTTCCGCTCGAGGCCGGTGAGATCACTCTGGGGAAGCTGACGCCGCGTCTCTACACGCACGATCATGGTTGGCAAGGCATGATCGCCTTCGATGGCGATCTGGAACTCGTGGCTGAGCTCGGTGAATCCGCGCACCACCGCTTCAATCGCTGAAGGAAAGACGTTGGCGCCGCGGTACCAGATCATGTCGTCGACCCGACCCTCGATCGAATTCAAGAGCCGCGTCCCGGTGTGTCCGCATGCGCACGGCTCCTCACTGGCGAGCCGCGCGATGTCGCGACTGCGGTACCTGAGAAGCGGCTGCGTGTCGCCGACCAGGTTAGTGTAGACTAGCTCTCCTGGCTCACCTCTTGGAACCACCTGTCCCGTCTCGGGGTCGATGACTTCTGTGAGGACCATGTCGTCGCTGAGGTGGATCGATGTCGAGTGGAGGCAGCCACCGCCAAGTGGGAAGATCTCGGTGAGGCCGTAGCCGTCGTTCACAAACGCTCCCCACCCCTCGGTGAGCCGTTGACGCGTGGCTGGCACCGCGGCTCCAGGCTCACCGACTGAACTGATCGCTTGGATCCCGCACTCTCTAAAGTTGACGCCCATCTCGGCAGCGACCTCGAGCAGGTACAGGAGGTATGAGGCAGTCCCGCTCACCACTGTCGGACGGAGGTCGCGAATGAGACCAACCTTGGTCTTTGTGTCATAGAGGCCTGCTTGCACCACCATCGCACCTGCGCAAGCCATACTCTCCGAGGAGGCCGTGGGCCCCATCATGCCGTCGATAGGCCCGAGGATCATCACAATGTCACCCGGACCCGCAACTGGGCTCCGCTGGAACCGGTCGAGGGTGTAGCCCCAGTCGCGACGTGAAAACACCCGGCGGAGTGGCGCTCCGGTCGTGCCGGAAGTGGCCATGTATCTTACCCAACGACTCGGATGGCTCGCAGCGTATGAGCCGAACGGAGGGTGCTCAGCCTGATCGTTCTGCAGCTCTTCCTTCGTGCAGAACGGAATGCGCGGAAGATCATCGAGCCCTTTGATGTCGTCGGGTGTGATGCCGGCCTCGTCGAACTTGCGGCGCCAGAACGGCGTCTCCTCATACACATAGCGCGCCATCGCTCGAAGGCGCGTGGCTTGCAGCTCACGCAGGAGCGGCCGTGGCATCCGATCGAGCTTGGGGTCGAGGATCGGGTACTCAGGAAGTCCGGCCACTGGAACGGCCCCCTCTTCGAAGCACCGCGCACCGATCTGGGTTGATCGACAGCCAGACGCGATCACCCGGGATCATCTGGGTGGCCGGATGGACCATAATTCTGACGACCTCTCCAGCGACTCGGACGTGGCACTCGGTTTGGCCGCCCTGGAAGACAAGGTGCTCCACTACGCCAGCCAGCAACGGCTCAGCAACGCTTGGCGCGCTGGAATACACCGTAATATCTTCCGGACGAACCACGACGTCCACGCGCTCACCGGGAGTGCATCCGCTCGGAAGTGGCAGTCGCAACGGTCCGGCGTCGCGGTCGATGGCGACGAGATCCTGCGACGGGTCCACCACCTGTGCGGCGAGGAAATTGGTCACCCCAAGGAACGACGCAACAAAGCTGCTCCGAGGCCGGCTGTAGACCTCTCGTGGATCCCCCTCCTGAACAACACTGCCGCCCGCCATCACGGCGATTCGGTCCGCCATCGCAAGGGCCTCGGACTGGTCGTGGGTCACGTAGAGCGTGGTGATCGCGATCCGGTGGACCATTTCTTTCAGCTCGTGGCGCATCTGTTCGCGAAGCTTGGCGTCGAGATTGGAGAGCGGCTCGTCGAGCAAGAGCAGGCTCGGGCGGCGGACGAGAGCGCGCGCGAGCGCCACGCGCTGCTGCTGCCCACCGGAGAGCTGTGTGGCGGGTCGTCGCGCCATTTCCGCCATGCCGACCAACCCGAGCACCTCCATGACTCGCGCTTCGATCTCAGCGCGACCGGGTCTGTCTCGACGGACGCGCAGCGGATACGCGACGTTGCCGAAGACATCCATGTGCGGCCAGATCGCGTACGACTGGAAGACCATGCCGATGTCGCGCGCGTACGGGGGAACATGGATGCCGCGCTCCGGCTCGGACACCACCGCGCCCCCGATCCTGACCTCACCGCCCTGTGGTCGCTCGAGCCCGGCGATGCAGCGGAGCGTGGTGGTCTTTCCGCACCCCGACGGGCCGAGCAGCGCGTAGAATTCCCCTTCCTTCACCTCGAAGTCAACACCCTGCACGGCGCGGACCTGACCGTCCGCTGTCTCATACGCCTTGACCAGCCCCTTGACATAGAGCACGTTAGAAGCCCCTCACCCTGGGCAAGAAGAGCCGCCGCACCGCCACGGTCACGCCGACCACCAGGAGCAGCACGAGCGTCGCGAGCGCCGACGCCTGTATCGTCTCGCCGTCACTGAACAAACGCCAGAGAATCACGCTGAGCACGATGTTGTCAGGGCTGTGGAGCACCATCGGCAGCGTGAACTCTCGCACGCCGACGATAAAGAGAAGCAGCCATGCCCCGGCGAGCGACGGCGCCAGCAAGGGGAGCACCACGCGTCTGAGCGTCGTCCACCACGCCCCACCGGCGACGTAGGAGGCATCCTCCAGCTCAGGGTGGAGCTGCATGAGCCCGGCGCGACAGATCCGGGTGGTCACTGCGAGACGATAGGAGTATGCCACCACGAGGATCCAGATCGTTCCGTAGATCGGCACCGGGAGTGTCAGATAAAGAATCATGACTGCGAGCGCGGCGATGATCGACGGGATCCCCACCGACATGATGCTGATGAAGTCCAACACCGACCGGCCGACGATCTTGGTTCGAACCACGATCCAGGCGAGCAGCGCTCCGATCACGGTCACGATGAGCGCGCTCAAGCAGGCCACCACGATCGTGTTCCCGAGCGCGAGGTAGAGCTTGGGATCGCTGAGCAGGCGAGCGTAGCCGTCAAAGGAGATGTTGGGGAGCGAGGCGAACGAAGGGGCACCCAAACCGAACAGGCTCCCCCAGACCAGCACGAAGGCCGGCAGCGCTCCGGAG
>DATEAO010000337.1:0-3579 GCA_035288345.1 Candidatus Methylomirabilota bacterium
GTGAAATACTTGGCCGTGGTCAGCCGGAGCCCCGACCCATCGGAGAGCGGAATGATTGTCTGCACCGACGCTTTGCCGAAGCTCGTGGTCCCCACCACGAGCGCGCGGCCCCAGTCCTGGAGCGCTCCGGCCACGATCTCAGAGGCCGACGCGCTACCGTTGTTCACCAGGATCACCATGGGGAAACCCAGCGCAGGATGACGATTGCGGGCGGCGAATCGCATATTCTGGTTCTTGAGTCGCCCTTCGGTGTAGACGACCAGCCTGCCGTCCTCCAGGAATTTCTCCGTCACATCGACCGCGGACTGGAGCAAGCCACCGGGGTTGTTCCGGAGATCCAGCACCAACCCTTCAAGCGGCGCCTTCGTCATCTTCTCGATCACCGCGTCAAGGTCTTGTGCGGTCTGCTCCTGGAACTGCCTCAGCCTGATGTATCCGATAGTGGGCTCCAGCATCTGGGTCCTCACGCTCTGGACTCTGATGATCTCCCGGATGATGGAGACGTCCCGAGGCGGCTCTTTGCCATCGTCGCGGACCACGGTGATCGTCACCTTCGTTCCCGGCTTCCCGCGCATCCGCTTCACGGCGTCGGTGAGCGCCATGTCTTTGGTGGGAATCCCCTCGATCCGGATGATCCGGTCACCGGCATGGATCCCCGCGCGGTGCGCCGGCGTCCCCTCGATGGGCGCCACGACGGTCAGAATGTCGTCCTTCAACGTGATCTCGATCCCGAGCCCCCCGAACGTCCCCTGGGTCTCCACCTGCATCTCTCGATACATCTCGGGGTCCAGGAACGAGCTGTGCGGGTCCAGGCCACGCAGAGTCCCCTTGATGGCGTTGTAGATGAGATCCTTCGGGGGGACTTCATCGACATACTGATTTTGGACAATCGAGAGCACCTCGGTGAACAGCTTCAACTGCTCGTACGTTGCTGCGCCTTCGGTCCCCTTGCTGGCCACTCCACCGCCCAACGAGAGCGTGAGCACCAACAGCAGCACAGCCACCACGCCTGCCTGCCTGACCCGCCCTAACGAACGCATGAAATATCCTCCCACTCGTGAGTACACGATTAGCCCTGATGTCGGAGCCACTGCTCCGGATTCTGCGGCCGCCCCTGGTATCGAACCTCAAAGTAGAGTCGTGGCCCAGTCAACGAGCCGGTGTCTCCCACTGTTGCAATGACTTGCCCTTGTCGAACTGATTCTCCCACCTGAGTGTGAATCTCCGCGATATGGGCATAGAGCGTAAAATAGCCGTTGCCGTGATCGAGAATGACCAGGTTGCCATAGCCTTTGAACCATCCAGCGTACGCGATGATCCCAGTATACACGGCCGTGATTGCGCTGCCCTCGTCGGCGTTGATGTCAACGCCATTTTTGAAGGTGCGGGTCCCGAATCGTGGATGCACCTGTTGCCCGAACGCCGCCACGATCTTCCCCTCAGCAGGCCACGGCAACCGCCCCTTGAGTGTGCCGAACCCAACCGACGGGGTCTCAGGAGTTGACGGCGCCTTGGCCAGCGGCTTCGGCCGGCTCTGCTGAAGGTCTTTCAACAGCGCCTGCAAGCGTTGGGACGCCTCTTGAAGCTCGCTGACCATCCGCTCGTGATACGCCCGGTCCTCACGAACCTTCACTAAGAGAATTCGCCGACGCTGCAGGTCGCGATCGACGTCGGCGCGCTCCTTATTCGTCTCAGCCCGTAAGGCCTCGAACTCCCGCCGACGCTGCTCCATTTCCCGCTTGCGCTCACCCAGGTTCTTGGAGGCCTCGGTATACTCCTGGATCATCTTCACGTCCACCGACGCCAGCGTGGTGAGGTGGCGAAGGCTTACCGCCTGCGCCGCGGGATCGGTGCGGTTCAGAATCGCGGGCAACACGCCGCCCTGCGCCTGGAGCTTATAAAGCGCTCGGAGCCTCTGAGAGAGCGCGCCTTCCTGCCCGCTGCGCTGGGTCTCAAGCCGGGAGATCTCGTTCTCGAGCCGATCCACCTGGGCCCGCGCGCTGCGAAGGCGCCGGTCGAGTTGTTGAAGCTCCTTTCGCTTTGCCGCAAGCGCGCGCTCGATCGACTCCAGCTCAACGAGAATTGAGGCTTCCTTCTTCTTGGCTGCCGTGGCTTGAGCCTGTTCCTCTTTCAGGCGACTCTTCACCTGGCCAAGCGCTTTCTCGTTCTGCTTGATCTTCTCCTCGTGGCGCTCAGCAAAAGAAGGGAGCGCGATCGCAACGATCATCATCAGCGTGAACAGCAGTGGTCGCTTCATGCGGCACTCGCCCTTCCGCGGGCCAGAAACCCGCCCAACGCGCCAAGAAGCGCGCCGCTCCCGATGAGCACGAGGAGCTCCAACCACGAGAAGAACGAGACCTGTGGGAAGCCAAGCGTCTCGGTAAAAAACGGAACGAGTCGAGGGGAGAGGAAGCGGTATCCGATGGCCAGGAGCGCGACGGCGGAGAGCGCGCCCACCAACCCTTGCAACGACCCTTGCAAGACCAGTGGGAGCCAGACTGCTGATTCAGGGGCGCCCACCAGCCTCATGATCTCCACCTCTTGCCTGCGCGAATGAATCACCAGAATAGTCGAGACCGTCACCGTCAGGATCGCGGCCAGCGCCAGCAGCGCGCCGACTCCAAACCCGATCCCCATCAACAGACGACGCAGCTGGGCCAGTCGAGCCACCCACTCAGTGCCCCCTTGCACCTCCTCCACTTCAGGAAGCGCGGCCAACTTTTCCACCAAGGCGCGGTTCCCCTCTAGGGTCGTCATCTCGGACGTTGGCCCCACCTCAACCGATGCGGGCAGCGGGTTCGTCGGGAGGTGATCCACCAGATCTGACTGATCACCTAACTGCGTGCGCAATCGAGAGAGCGCCTCATACTTCGAGACATACCGCACTCGCCCCACCCCTTCAATTTGACGGAAGCGCTCCATCAGCCTTTCTGCCGCGCTCGGAGCAGGCTCCTCCCGGAGATACACCACGATCTTCATGCGCTCACGCCACTGGGCAACCGCTCGACCCATGTTCATCGAGAGCAGTCCGAAGACCCCTAACGCCATCATCGAGAGCGCGATCAACACCACCGCGCTGACCCCCACCCACCCGGTCTGCCGGAAGTTCTTTGTCGCCTCAGTCGCGAGGAACCCGAGCGAGCTACGTCCCATCCCCGCTTCCGCTGTCCGCCACGATCTGCCCGGCGTGGAGCGCGATCCGGCGTTCTCCAACACTCTCGCTCCAGGCCGTGCGGTGCGTTGCGAGCAGCACCGTGGTCCCGCGCTGATGGGCAGCTCGAAGAAGCTCTAGAATTTCCCCGGCCATCCGCTCATCCAGATTCCCCGTGGGCTCGTCGGCCAGCAGCAGGAGCGGCTCCTTGACCAGCGCCCGCGCCAGCGCTACTCGCTGCTGCTCTCCCTGGGAGAGCTGGGCCGGGAACGCGTGCGCCTTGGCTGCGAGCCCCACAGCCTTCAGGTACTCAAAGGTGCGCTCGGCGATCAGTTTGCGCGGCGCGCCGAGCACCTGAAGGATAAATGCGACGTTCTCGAAGACAGTGCGACTGGGGAGGAGTCTCGCGTCTTGAAAGACCACTCCGA
>DATEAO010000338.1:0-3827 GCA_035288345.1 Candidatus Methylomirabilota bacterium
AAGACGAACTGAAACGAGCTGTCTGCCCAGTGGGCCGTCGCGTTGACCGCGTCGGAGCCCTTCTTCATGTACTCGATCGGCAGGCCCGAGATGAAAGCGACCCTATCCTTGGGGAAGACGTCGGTGATGAAGATCAGATCGCCGATGCCCCAGGTGATGATCTGCCGCCCGAGGCGAAGGTCGAGGGCCGGAAACCGGACATCCATGTAGCCCTCCCTGAGATCGACATCGACATTCCCGCTGATCGCGTCGTGGATCACCTCGGCTTTGCCTAGGAAGTTCCACCAATCCCCGCGAGGAGTCAACTCCAGTTGGAGGCGCTCGCCGCCCCGCACAACCTCGTCCTGGCAGGCCGAACGTTGGGTCTGGGGACATTGGTCCGGTTGAATCAGGCGGTAGGCCCATTCACCCTGGAGAAACCCGTGGATCCAATCCAACTCCGCGCCCGCCACCCCGGGCCAGAGCAAGCCGGCCGCGACTCCCAGTATCAGTATCCATCTTTTCACTTGATGAGCTCGGTAGGAGGCGCCCGTAGCGACCGCTCACTGAAAAACTCGGGCGAGAGCTTCCGGTTGTAGCGAACCTCGCTGAAGATCACCTCCGTCCAATGGCCGCTCTGAGCGTTCTTCATGACCCGCTTCGTCATCGTCCAAAACCCTTGGATTTCCTTCAGCTCATCGGCGGTAAACACGCGCGCCAGATCGCCCCGGCGGTCGTAGTACTCCTCCTTCAGCGGGAGCCAGGTAGTCTTGTCAACCCAGGAGACCTTCCGGCTGAAATCCGCGCTGCCGAGATCCTTCGGGACACTTTCGATAACGTAGGTATCCCGTCCTCCCGCCTTCTCCTCGCGTAGCACCCTGTGGGTGTCTTCCTCGGACTCGCGCCCCGAGACGTCTTCGTAGCTGAAGTCCGAGCCAACAAAGCTCGTGAACTTGTCGCTGGCCGTAATCCGGCGGACCAGCTTGAGAGCCGGGACATAGAGCCAGCGGTCATCGTCTCGGCTCGGGTACGCCCAGACCAGGAACGCCGTGCCCCGGACATCGGGCGGGCGGTGGAAATACATGAAGTAACGCTGCTCCCCCCCCTCCTTGAGATTGCGGCGGGACATGATGAACTCCCGGATCCGCTCCTGCCCGCCCTCGGAGACAAGCCGCATGATGACATGGGCCGACATATCCTCACCCGGGTAGTATCTGGCCAGATAGGAGCGCCGCATGATCTCCTCGCCGGACAGCGCCTGAGCCCGGGCGATGGCCGCGTTGCTGGCAATTATCACTAACCCAATCGTGAAATAAAGGAGTCTTTTCATGAAAGTCCCTCCTAAATCAGCTTTATAAAATTTATTCATCGATTTCCTCTTTTTGCATATATGGTTCTTTTCATAAGAATCCCTCCTAAAGCCCTCGGGTCAGCCACCGGGGGAAAAGCGCGATCAGCGCGGGAAGGTAGACGACAGTCGCCAGCGCCGAGAGCAGCATGATGGCGATCATGCTGGCGCCGACGGTGATGTATGGGGTGAGGTTGGCGAAGAGCATGGGGGCGAAGCCCAAGGCGAAGAGCACGGCATTCCTCACGATCCCGCGCCCGGGGCGCGCCGCTGTCCATATCAGCGCACCCTCCAGGTCTCGCGTCTCCCGATAGCGCTGCTGGAACCGGCTCACGAAGTGGATGGCAAAGTCAACGGCCAGGCCCAGAGTCAGGGTCGAAAGGACCGAGATGGGCAGGTCGAAGTCCTTCCCGATGAAACCCACTGCCCCGTAGATCAGGACCACGGTAAAGAGGAGCGGTAGGAAACTCACCACCCCCCAACGGAAGGAGCGGTAGTTCAGGATGAGGAGGAACAAAACGAGAACGCACGAGGCGATGAACCCCTCGAGCATCCCAACCAGGACCTCGTCGCTCCAGACCATGTTGAAGTAGGCCATTCCGGCCGGCTTCAGCTCGACGCCGCCAGGGAGCGGCCGGGAAGCCAGATAGGTCCGGATCCGTTCCAAGAGCGCCCGGGTCTCCACCGCGTCCCAGCTCCTGAGCTGGACTATGAGGTTGGCCTTCTGATAGGGATAGTCCACCACGATGTTGACTTCTTGTGGGCGGGCCATCGAGCTGAAGAGGAGGAGGTACTGGGCCACCGCCTCTGGCGAATCCGGAATGACTTCCCGGGAGGGGTCATCGTTGTTCAGCACGCGGCTGATGCGCTTAACCACGTCGGCCACCGAGAGTGTTTTTCCCACCACTGGCTCTTGCTCAAGCTTTCGTTGGAGGTCCTCCAGGGCCCTCAGAAACTCCGGCCGCGTCACGGCATCCGGCGTCTTCCCGTCGGCGACCAGGTAGAGGGGCGCTGTTCCTCCGAGCGCCTGGCTCAGGTGCTGCTCGGCCACGCGAATCTCGCTTTCGGGTTTGAAGAAGGCCACCAGGTTGTTGTTGATCCGGATCTTTGAGAGCCCCACAGCTGAAACGGCCACGAGGACCACCCCGACCAGGACGACTGTTGTCTTCCATGCCACGCACCCCTGACCGATCCGAGCAAGCCACGAGGAAGCCGGTTCATCCACCCGCGCCACAGCAGACGGCCGGTGATCACGCGCCAGCGCCAGCAACGCGGGGACGAGAGTGAAGCTCAGGAGGAGGATCACGAGGGTGCCGAAGGCTACCAGGAGGCCGAGGACCCGCGCCGGGATAATCGGTCCGATGGCCAGGGAAGCAAAGCCCGCGATGGTGGTGAGGTCGGAGAAAAGGACCGGCGTGCCCACTGCCTTCATGGTTTCCCGAATCGCCGCGCGCCGGTCGCTGACTTCCCGCCGCCTGAAGGTGAACTCGTTGAAGATATGCACGGTGTCAGTAGAGATGGCTATGAGGAAGATCGGGCTCATCGAGGCCAGAATGTGGATCGGGATTCCGAGCCCGCTGAAGAGCCCCATGCTCCAGATAATGGCGATCACGGCTACAGCGATATTGGCGACAACCAGCCACCAGCTCTTGAACAAGAGATAAAGGACCACACTCATCACCAGGCCAGCCAGCGGGGCGAAGAAGTGCTTCTGGCGGAACATCTCGGCTCCCTCAGTGTATCGAGCCACGGGGTCCCCGGCTAAGAAGTAACGCTCGGGTCCCTGCTCAGCGGCCGCCATCGTCTTGATCCGATCCGCGATGACCTTAAATCCGTTGGCGCTCGTCTCGATTGGCACGTAGATGGCAGTGGTCTTCGCGTCGGCAGAGATCAGGCGGTTGACAAGGAGAGGATTAGCGAGAACCTGCTGTCTGAGCCGATCCGCTGCGGCAGCGTCGGGGGGGACCCTCTCAAGGATCGGGCGCGCTTGGAGCACACCGTCGGCCACCGTGACGTCGGTGACCGTGGGCAGCGCCACCACGTCCCGCGCGATGACCCCCGGCAGTCTGAGGATTCCATCGGTCAATCGGGCGATCCGGGCGAGCGTCTCGGGCGTGAAGATCCCGCCTTCGCTCCAAACCCCCACGACGATGACATCCGGATGAAGGCCGAACCATGCCTCCATCTGAGCGTTGTACTGGCGGACAGGAGACGTGGCCGGGAGCATGCTCTTGGGGTCGGTGTCGGTCTGGATCCGCGGAAGCTGGCTCCCAAAGGCGAGCGTTAGAAGAAGGGTGAGCGTGAGAACAACCCGCGGATGGTCCATGGACCATCCCACGAGCGCCTCTCGGACCTTTGGCCACACGGTTAGCATTTTACTTGTCCTCCTTGTCTTTAATGGCAGCCCGTACCTTTGCAACGGCCTCTTGCGGGATCGTTGGCATCCCGTGCGCTGTCTTTGCGTGCTCCGCTGCCTTTGCCATCACCTCCGCATCATCCT
>DATEAO010000339.1:0-8950 GCA_035288345.1 Candidatus Methylomirabilota bacterium
CCTCGCGATATGGCGTGATGGGCAGGTGGTTGAGGTCGCACCCGAGAGTGTCGAGCTACCTGCGGATGGCGACGGCACCGGTGCCCAGGTCGACGAGCGTTGAATGGACCCCTGGTACAAGGTCCCCAAGCGTGTGACGGAGACCCGCAAGATCGAATTTCAGACGACGGAATAGAGGATGGAGCCAATGACTATTACCGATCGAATCGAAATCAACCCGAAGGTCATGCTGGGTAAGCCATTATCCGGGGTACCCGTATTCCGGTCGAGTTAATCCTACGCAAGTTGAGCGAAGGTGCAACGGAGCGGGAGTTACTTGACGCGTACCCACGCTTAACCCGCGAGGACATCAAGGCAGCCATTGGTTACGCAGCCGACACTGTGGCCCATGAAGAAACTGTTATGCTTGAGCCACCCCGGAAGCGCGCGAAGCGCTGAGCAATGCGCTTTCTGACTGATGAAAGCTGCGACTTGACAAAGCTTATCTGAGACCTTGACGGTCGCCCTGCCCACGCCACGTACTACCTGGACAGTTTGCCTCTGGCTTTGAGCAGGCCGTGGAGGTAGGACGCCTCGCCGGCGTGCTGATGGCAGTCCGCCAGGATGCTGACGATGCGAACGCCCGCTGTCGGCAGAGGTTGAAACCACGGCTCGTCCAGTTTGCGCTCAAGGTCGGAGGGGGTAAGGGACGCCAGATACCGCCTCGTCCGCACCACGACCGCCCGCAGATAGTCCAACTGGGTTCTGGCGCTGGGGGACCTGAAGGCCCTCACCTGCTCTGGCGTGTGTCCGTATCCCGTGTCGTCGGGGTCAGCGGCACGCTTGAATTTCTGATACCAGCCGTCTTTGATCCAGAGCTGCTCTTCGCCCATGAGGTCGGCGATCTGGCTGTCCTGCACGCGCGTCAGGTGCCATGCGGTCCAGCCGAGGCTGTTGCAGTCTGGATGGGGCTGCCGGTCGAGGTCGGCCATGCGAAGGCCTGCCAGCACATGCTTCATGACATCCGGCAATCGGTGATAGCCATCTACAATCAGTTCCCGCCATTCCATAGGCTTCTCCCTAATTCCCCTCTCAATCGACGTAGAGCTGGCCCGCGACCGCGTGGCCCCCATCGGCCCCGCGCCGGAGCACGACGAACCCGCCCATCCGAATGGTGAGACCTGTCAGATCGGTGACGACGCTGCCGTGGGTCACCAGTACCAGCGGCAAGCCGCTCTGGTGCGCCGCGATCCTTTGCTTGATCTCGGTGAGCTGGCGCTGGCGGCGCTCCGCGTCGCGGAGCGCGCCTTGCAAGACGTCCCACGACTCCACCCGCCCGAAGGCCAGGCGGGCCGTGTCGAGGCTCCGGCAGCGCGGGCTCGACAAGACCGCGCTGACCGCGATGCCCTGCTGCCGGAACGCCTCGCCGACCCGCCGGGCTTGGGCCCGGCCCTCTTCGTCGAGGTTCCGTTGGGTCGAGCAGTCGTCGAGCCTGGCGTCCGGCGGATCGAAGGAGCCGGGGGCATAGCTGTGGCGCAGCACGACGACAGCACCCGGCGTGCGCAAGGCTTCCCAGACCGGCTCCGTCGCCTGCGCGACCGAGACCGCCCATGCGCACAAGACGATCGCGGTTAGCCATCGAATCAGCGGCATCGCGCTACTCCCGTGAACAGGCACCCATTAGTCGTGGGCCTTTTTAACGGCCCGGTGCGCTCTTCTCTACCAAGGTGCGGAAGCTCGGCTCATCGAGGATCGCGACTCCGAGACGCCGAGCGACGGCGAGCTTGCTCCCGGGCGCTTCGCCGACGACGAGGTAGTCGGTCTTCTTCGACACTGAATCGGTGACGCGCCCGCCAAGCTGCTGGATCAAGTCTCGAGCGGCGTCGCGAGTCATCTCGCGGAGCGCGCCTGTCAGGACGAAGCTCTTTCCCGCAAGAGGCCCGTCGCGTTCGGCAGCCTTCGGCTCGGTCGTGAGAACTCCAGCGGCCGCGAGACGCTTGCAGACTTTGCGGTTACCCGCGTCGCCGAAAAACTTCACGACCGATTCGGCGATCTGTGGGCCCACACCTCGAACGCGGCTCAGCTCTCCTGTTGAGGCCGAAGCCAGACGATCAAAGCTCCCAAAGTGCCCGGCAAGGAGCTGGGCGACATGCTCACCCACCAACTGGATACCCAAGGCGTTCAAGAGACGCGCGAGCCCCCGGCGCTTCGACGCGGCAATCGCCTCGACCAAATTGCGGGCTGACTTCTCAGCGAAACCTTCGAGTCGCGCCACCTGCCCGACTGTCAAGTGGTAGAGATCAGCGAAATCTTTCACCAGACCTTTCTCAACGAGCTGATCAACCGTGCTGTCACCGAGGTGCTCGATGTCCATCGCCCGGCGCGACCCGAAGTGGCGCAATCGCTCCTTGAGCTGAGCCGGGCAGGCGCTGTTGATGCAGCGCCAGTACGCTTCGCCCTCGGGCCGAAGCGCTGTGCCGCCGCACGCGGGGCAGCGCCTCGGAAAACGAAATGGCCTGCTCGTTCTGGGGCGCTTCTCCTTGATGACCTGGACGACGTGAGGGATGACGTCACCGGCCCGCTCGATCAGCACGCTGTCACCCACACGGACATCTTTCCGCCTGATCTCGTCCTCGTTGTGAAGAGTGACACTGCTGATCACCACACCGCCGACCTCGACAGGGTCTAGCTTCGCGACCGGGGTGAGCGCACCGGTCTTCCCGACCTGAAGCTCGATGGCGCGGATCCGAGTTGTCCCCTGCCGCGCGGCGAACTTGAAGGCGACAGCCCAGCGCGGATGATGCCCCGTACTCCCGAGGCGCTGCTGCATGTCGATTGAGTCCACTTTGACCACAACCCCGTCCGCCTCGTACTCGAGCCCATCGCGCTCGCGCTCGATCCGGTCGCAATACGCGATCACCCCGTCCAGGTCCTTGCAGCGCTGATTGCGCGGGTTGATCGGAACTCCTGCCCCGCGCAGCGCCGCGAGCTGCTCCCAGTGAGAGGCGAGGTCAAGCCGGCTCGCGTAGCTCACCTGATAGATGACAAGGTCGAGTGGACGGCGGGCCGTGACACGAGGGTCTTTCTGGCGCACGGACCCCGCAGCCGCATTACGCGGATTGGCGAACGCGGCCTCCCCCTTCTCCTCCAGGGCACGATTGAGCTTCTCAAAGGCGGCACGCGGCATGAAGACCTCGCCCCGCAACTCAAGCTCTTCGATGCTGGCCAGTCGCCCTTTGATCACGCGTGGCATGCTCCGGATCGTCTGGAGGTTCGGCGTGATCTCCTCTCCCACGCGGCCATCCCCTCGCGTGGCCCCGCGGACGAAGCGACCGCGTTGGTAAAGAAGCGCGACCCCGAGCCCATCGACCTTCGGCTCGCAGACGTATGAGAAGCGCGTCTTTGGAAGGGCGCGTCCGATTCGCGCCTCGAACTCGCGTAGCTCAGTCTCGTTCGTCACGTTGTCGAGAGAGAGCATGGCCACGCGGTGCTCGACGGGCCTGAACGCCTCGGCCGCCGCTCCTGCCACGCGCTGTGTGGGGCTCTCAGGAGTGATGAGATCGGGAAAGCGCGACTCGAGATCTCGAAGCTGACGGACAAGGGCATCGTACTCAGCATCGGAGATTTCAGGTCGAGCTTTGACGTAGTAGAGATAGTCGTGACGTCGGATCTCGCTCCCGAGCTTCTCGATCCGCCGAGCGGCCTCGGCCCGGGTCATCCGGCTCACTTCGCTCTAGCTCGCGAACTCTCGGCCCACGCGAGAAGCTTCTTCAGCGGCAGAGTGTTGATGACCTCAGGCTTCCCGATCCAGGCGCGACGAGCGGTCGCCACCCCGAGCTCGATATTGTCGAGCTGGTCGAGGACGTGCGTGTCAGTGCTGATGACAACGGAAACGCCAAGCTCCTTCGCGCGCCGGGCGTGAATGTCGTTGAGGTCGAGGCGGAGCGGATGGGAGTTGATCTCGATTGCTTTGCCGTACTCGCCGGCAATTCGAAAGACCTGATCGAGGTCCACTTCGTAAGGGCTTCGCTCCCCGATGAGGCGGCCCGTCGGGTGGGCGAGGATACTGACGTAGGGGTTTCTCAAGGCTTTGCAGATCCGGCTCGTCATCTCGCGCCCAGGCTGCTTGAAGGCGCTGTGGACCGCTCCGACCACCAGATCCAACTCAGCCAGCAGCTCGTCTGGGTAATCCAATGAGCCGTCGGGCAGGATGTCGCACTCGCTGCCGGCCAGGACCGTGATCTCCTTGAACTTCTTCTGCACCGCCCGGATCTTCTTGATGTGGGCCCGCAGCTCATCAGGGGAGAGGCCGCCCGCCACGGTCGCCGACTTCGAGTGGTCGGAGATCAGGACGTATTCGTACCGGCGCTTGGCGGCCTCCCTGACGAGCGCCTCGATCGTGTGCTGGCCGTCAGAGGCGTTCGTGTGACAGTGGAGATCTCCTCTAATGTCTGAACACTCGATCAGCTTCGGCAGCTCGCGCCTGAGCGCGGCCTCGATCTCCCCCAGGTCCTCGCGCAGCTCGGGCGGGATCCACGGGAGACCGACCGCGGCATAGACCTCTTCCTCGGTGGCGCCGACGATCCGCTTGCCGCTCGACTACTTGAAAACCCCGTACTCTGAGATTTTCAGCCCCTTCTTCACCGCCATCTCCCGGATCCGAATGTTGTGCTGCTTGGAGCCGGTGAAGTATGCGAGCGCCGCGCCGAAGCAGTCGGGCTCCACCACCCTCAGGTCCACCTGGATCCCTTCGCGGTGGCGGATGGAGGCCTTGGTGCTCCCCTTCTCCAGCACTTCCCCGACCTGGGGGAGCCTCACGAAGGCGTTCATGACCGCTTCGGGCCTGGACGAGGTGATGAGGATGTCGATGTCGCCGACCGTCTCCTTGCGGCGCCGGATCGAGCCGGCCAGCTCGATTTGCTTCACGTCGGGGAGATGCTCGAGCGCTCGCGCCAGCTCGCGGGCCAGCGGCAGGGCCTTGCCGAGGGTCATCCGCTCCTGTCCAGTTTTGACGACCTCGATCCCCTTGATGATGTTCTGCTCGGTCTTCGCCCGGATTCCCGGGAGCCCGCGGAGCTTTCCCGCCTTGGCGAGCTTCTCCAGTTGCGCCACGCTCGTGATCTTTTGCTTCTCGTAGAGGAGCTTCGCGGTCTTCGGACCAACCCCTGGGACCTGCATCAGCTCCACGACTCCTGCCGGGATCACTTTTCGGAGGACCTCGACGTCCTTCATCCGCCCCGTCTTCAGGTACTCGCTGATCTTCCCCGCTAGGTCATGGCCGATCCCCGGAATCTCCTCCAGACGCCCCTCGGCCGCGAGCGCTTCGATCTCTTCCGGGAGGGCCTCGACGTTCTGGGCGGCCCGGCGGTAGGCGCGGATGCGAAACGGGTTCTCGCCCTTGATCTCAAGGAGATCGGCCATCAGATCGAAGAGACGCGCGACTTCGAAGTTTTTCATGGAGTTGCCATTAGCGATTAGCCATCAGCAATCAGCATCATGGGAGAAGTGAAGCGTGAAGACGTGAAGTGTGAAGCGCAAAGCCGGAGCGCGGTCATTGGTGGAGACTTCTATGACGCTTCACTTTTCACCCTTCACTCTTCACGTGCACGGCTGACCGCTGACAGCTAATCACCGCTTGAATACCCAGATCGCGATGGCCACAACGAGGACCACGATCCCCGCGATGATGAGCCACTGATCCCGGACCGCCTCAACCATATCCACCCTCCTTCCACGCTTGAACAGAGCGCGCGGCCCGCCAGCACGAGCATACTTGTTCGGCCGACATCTGCACGTTCCTCTCAGCCTCGATCTTGACACCCAATCGTGCCGTGGTGAGAAGCGAGCAGATCGAGGCCCGAGGAAGGAGGAACCCCGAGGCGTATGCGGTATACGTTGAGGGGTTCCGACGACCGAGAACGAAGAGATGCGACGCTTATCGCCAAGGCACTAGGCTCAGCCGATGACAAGGCGCTCAAAGCGCTCCCAGGGAAGCGCCGTCCAGGTCTCCGTTGTCGCGTGGCCGAACGAGCGAATGATCATGACGACCTTCGCGGCAACGGTCTCGTCGGGAGCTTCGAAGATGTCGAGGTAGTCGTAGGGGCCAAGGATGGCGTAGTTGGCCACCCACTTCACCTCCGGGCATTCGGCACGAATGCGCTCGTTGCAGGTCTTCTCCAGCTTCTTGAGATCGGCTGGTGATTTGACGGTTTCGGGAGTCAGCCGTGTCAGCATCACATATGTCGTCATGGCCCTCACCTCTAACGGTTAGTGTTTCCACTCATCTGGCGCCTCGCCGCCCGGTCACTCGCTCCACTCGTGCGCCGCCCTGGCGCTGGCGCCAGCGAGGAATCGACGCCCTCCTGCGCCCACTCTCTCGCATCGGGGACATCATGGCTTCGGCGACCACAAAATCTCCTTCTTTAAAGTCTCCCAGACGCCTGAACTCGGCGGATCTCATGCGGATCGCCGTCGCGAGATCACCCGCCGGCATCGTGATCTCCGGCCTGTTGATGAGCGCGCTGTCGACAAAGACGCGCAGGCCGTAGAGCGCGCCGAACGGGGGAATGGCGCCCGGCGCGCAGTCGGGGACCACGCCACCGATCTCCTCAGCCGTGGCCAGCCTGATCTCGCCGTGGCCGATGAGGCCTTTCAGGCGATTCAGATCGAGCACACAGCAGGCCGGGAGCACGGCCATCACAAAGCCGTCCCGCTCCTTGACGATCACGACCTTCGCCCAGGACCAGCCTGAGGTGTGGGATGCCGCTGCCTGCTCCTGCGCGGTCACGACTCCGGCATGAGTGATGAGCCGGTATTTCCCCCGTCTCGCTCCCAGAAACTCCGACAGCCTCTGGTCCATATCACCCTCCCGATCGTTAAGTCTGCGCCTGAGCCTCCAGCCACACCTCCTTGAGGTCTTTCGGAAGCTGGGCGAGCACATCTTCGGCCTCGCCGGGCGAGAGCTGCTCTTTGAGCGCGGCAAAGACCGCCAGAGTCACCCAGCGTGCTTCCTTGATCGACGGGAGACTGGCCTCCTTCACCACCCGCTGGTAGAACTCCTGGCGGTGCACCTTGAGCGGTCTTCGCTCCGTCTGATCCCCTGCCCACCACACGTCCTTGAGTTCGATTGGAAGCTGGGCGGCGACCTGATCGGCTTCCCCAGGCGTCAAGCGATCGCGCAGGGTGTGGAAGACCGCCGCGGTGGCGCGCCTGGCCGCCTCCTGGCTGCTCTCACCACTCGTTTGAATGACCGTCTGATAGAACGTTTGCATCGTCATCCCAGAACCTCCTTTGCGACGCCCCGCCAGCTTGCTTGTTCGCCCAACGGTCTTGACGCCCACTCGCGCCGTGGCGAGAAGCGAGCAAGTTCGGGGTCAGGGGCCAGGGGTCCGCGGTCTACATTTTCTCACTGCGAGCCCCGGACCCCGAACCCCGAGGTTTGCGGCGCTACCCTTTGATGTTGCCGATCGGGCTCAGCGAGACCACCCTCCGAGAGATGTCCAAGCGATGGACCACATCGACGACCTCCGAGAGGCTCTTGTACGCGAAGCCAGCCTCTTCTGCGACACCCGATTTGGACGTGGCCCGGACAATGATTCCCCGCTCTTCCATCTCCTTGAGGAGCGTTTCACCCCAAACACGACGCTTGGCCTCATGGCGCGACATCGTGCGCCCTGCCCCGTGGGCTGTTGAGCCGAATGTCTCCTCCATGGCGTGCGTGGTGCCGACGAGGAGCGCCGAGCCTGTCTCCATCGATCCCCCGATGATCACGGGCTGACCGACCTCCCGGTAGGCGTCGGGCACGTCCGGCGCTCCCGGACCAAATGAGCGCGTGGCTCCTTTCCGGTGGACGATCAGTTCCATTGGCTTGCCATCGACCAGGTAGCGCTCCAGCTTCGCCGTGTTGTGACAGACGTCGTAGATCACGGTCAGCCCCAGCTCATGCGGATCCTTGCCGAAGACGCGCCCCATCACCTCGCGCACCCGGTGGGTGATGACCTGGCGGTTCGCGAACGCCATGTTGGCTGCGGCGTTCATGGCGCCGAAATACGCCTGCCCTTCGCGGGAGCGGAACGGGGCGCACGCCAGCTCTCGGTCGCGGACCGTGATCCCGTAGGAGCGCATCACCTGGTCGAACTTCCTCAAATAGTCGGTCCCGATCTGATGGCCGAAGCCGCGCGAGCCGCAGTGCAGCATGACGAGGATCTGGCCCGGGGCATCGATTCCGAACGCCTGGGCCACGTGGGGATCATGGATACCATCAGGCGGCACCACTTGGATCTCGAGATAGTGGTTCCCCGAGCCGAGCGTGCCAAGCTGGTTCAGGCCTCTCGAAATCGCGCGCGCGCTCACCTGATCGGGGTCAGCCCCGGGAAGCCGCCCTCCTCCCTCGGTCCTCTCCAGGTCCTCTGGCCAGCCGTAACCATGTTTGACGCACCAGCCCGAGCCCTCGACCATGACTTTGCGGAACTCCGTTTCGGAGAGGTGAACAAATCCCTTGGCGCCGACACCTGACGGCACCGCGGCGAAGAGCGCATTGATCAGCTCCCTGAGCTTGGGCCTCACTTCTGCTTCTGTCAGGTTTGTCCGGATCACCCGCATCCCGCAGTTGATGTCGAACCCGATCCCGCCGGGAGAGATGAGGCCACTCTCAGCGTCGAACGCGGCCACACCGCCGATCGGGAAGCCGTACCCCCAGTGGCCGTCCGGCATGCAGAGCGCCGCGCGGACGATCCCGGGCAGACACGCGACGTTCGTCACCTGCTCGAAGACCCCTCGATCCATCTGGGCCAGCAGGGTCTCGGAGGCGTAGATGCGAGCAGGAACGAGCATCCCCTCCTTCTCGCTGGGAGGGATCTCCCACACGCAATCACCCACCGGTATCGTCTTCATTGGTGTGTCTCCTCAGCCGGGTGTTGAAAAACACCCACAGGCTGTTCAAAAAGGTCCGCGACCCATCCTCCGATGGGTG
>DATEAO010000340.1:0-4872 GCA_035288345.1 Candidatus Methylomirabilota bacterium
CCGATTCGCGCCGTGATTTTTGACATGGACGGCGTGCTGGTCGATAGCGGGGCCTTCCATCGGCGAGCCTGGCAAACCCTCTTGAAGGAGATCGGAACGCCGACCACGGATCCGGAATTCTGGCGGCTCACCATCGGTCGGTCGGTTGAGGAGGCGCTGCCACTCCTGGTGAAACGACCACTGGCGCCCCGAGAGATCGCCCGTCACGCTCGGCGCAAGACCGACCTCTACCACGAATATGCCCGCCAAGGCTTTGCGCCGGTGCCCGGCGCCCCGGCCTTCGTCCGCCATCTCGAAGCCGTGCGCGTCCCGCGCGCCTTGGCCTCCTCGGCTTCCCGGCGGAGCGTTCACGCTGTCCTGAAGGGTCTCCAGCTTAATCAGAGCTTCGGCGCGGTGGTCACGGCCGACGATGTGAGGAACGGAAAACCCGACCCCGAGGTTTACCTCACGGCCGCCCAGCTCATCGGTGTAGCGCCTGAGCAGTGTGTGGTTTTTGAAGACTCCGAGGTCGGGATTCAATCAGCGGCTTCGGCCGGGATGAGATGCATCGGCGTGACAACCACTCACACCGGTGCCGAGCTTAAACACGCGGGCGCGGGCAGGACCGTCCCGGATTTCAACGGCCTCACCTGGGATGAGATTGTTCGGCCGCCGAGGTAATCCATGACGCAGTGGAGCATCCAGCCTGAGAACCATCTACCGCCGAAAGTGACTGCGCTGGCCGAGCAGGTCGAGAAGGACGGCGGTCATGCCCTTGCGATCTACCAGGACCCGGTGGGTGAGCACTGGCAGATCTTCTGCCTCCTCCCCATGACGCGCGTGGAGCCGACGCCGTATCAGCGCGATCTCTCAACAGCCCACGTCAAACGCCTGCACGAGGTGGTGAAGAAGCTCGATCGCTTCGTTGACCCGATCGTCGCGATTTCCCCCCGGCCCGGCGTCTATTGGACTCCGAACGGAAACCACCGGCGCGCGGTCCTCGAAAAGCTCAAGGGCGAGATGATCCCGGCCATCCTGATTCCGGAGCCCGATGTCGCGTTTCAAATCCTCGCGCTCAACACCGAGAAGGTCCACAACCTAAAAGAAAAATCTCTTGAAGTCATTCGCATGTATCGCGGGCTCGCTGAGTCGGAGCCCAAGGCCACGAGGAAGACTACGCGTTTCAGTTCGAATCGGCTCACTTTATCACCCTCGGGCTCCTCTATGACGAGAACGCCCGCTTCGCAGGCGGCGCCTTCGCCCCGATCCTGCGCCGCGTCGATAAGTTCCTCAACCGCGCGCTTCCCAAGGCCCTGGAGGAACGGGAGGAGCGCGCCTCAATGGTGCGCGAGGCAGATGAGCTCTTGAGCGGCATCGTGGCGAAGATCAAGAAGCGAGGAATCAATCACCCCTATGTGAAGAACTTCGTCCTCGCCCGCACCACCCCGCTCACCCGCGCACGGAAGACCCTGCCCTCGTTCGAGCAGACATTTAAAAAACTGAAAGGGCGTCTCGAGGCGTTTGACCCGTCGAATATCCGCTACGAGGAGATCGCCCGCTCCGCCCTCTTCGCCGCCCCGCCGGGGGCGTGAAGCGTGAAGTGTAATACCACGCTTCACGCTTCACGCTTTACCGGACGGGCCATTCGCGATCTACCGCATCAGCCGAAGAGAACCATTCTTGCTTTTCTTCGTCGGCAAGGCAGGCGCGCAGTGTCGTCTGCAGCACGGCCTCCAGCACGACATAGAGCTTGCGATCCTCTTTTGCCAGATCCCCCAAGACGGCGTCATGCGGAATCATCACTCGCTGCGCGTACGCGCGAAACGCGGTCTCTCGGGGAACAATCAACCCGGCGAACGTGTAGGCGAGCGCGCAGAATCGACCCGCGAACTGTGTGGCCGCGCGCTCCGTCTGAGTGGTCATGAGCGCTTCGATCCCTGCCGCCATCAGAATCCAGCGAACTGACATCGCCGGCGTCCGCAGCGCATATTCGAACAGCCAGAGCGCTCGCCTCAACCGATCCGGAATCGCGGAGAGGTCGATCTCGCGCCAAAGCTCCCCCAGCGCCGTCACATCAGCTTCGCTCAGCCAGTCGCCGTGGTCACTGAGGACAACCGACGCTTGTGTCGGAAGATGGCCATTCCAGACCGGCGTGATCGAGAGGAGCTGTCCGTGATCGTTGAATCTCAAACGAGCGGAGTACTTGAACCCGATCGACGTCGGGCGGACCAATCGGGAAATAGCGACGCATGCCTGAAGATGATGATCAGGATCCCAACGGTCGCGTGAGCCGCCCGGCGGGCTCTGGCGGACAAAAGTGTAGAGATGCTCACCGGACTGCGTTCCTGTATCCCCCTGGCGCTCGCAGGACTCCATGATTTTCCTGGCAAGCGGTTGCGGAAAGCGTTCGAGTCTGACGTCCCGCCCAAGCTCAACCGGGAGTTTCGGCAAGTCGGCGGCAAGAATCGCGTCGGGGGGCGTCTCGCGGTGCGGAACAAGCACGATGTCTTCAATCATGATTTGCCTCGGAGGGGAACGAGTGCCCCTTCCGAGCCTCCCCCTGATTGCAGCGCGGGCGCCCGGGCTCACGCCCGCCCGCGCTCCCGCGGAGATCAGCGTGACGGGCAAAGCCCCGGCTACCCTGACCTGGCCCCTTTGCGTGAGTCCAGTAGTGCCTTGCCGAATTGAATCGACGCTTCTCCAGCGTCTTCTCGAGTTGGATAGAGTGTGTCCGGACTGTCAGCCACCGGCTCGAAGTGCACGGACCCGTGATCATGACGCTCGATAATTACTTTCGCCACCCACTGGCCCCCGCGCCGGTAAGGCTCAGCTCTCAGCACGTACCCTTTATACTCAACTGGCTCTGCCATGTGACTCACCTTATGGGCTAACGCCGTTTTCTCGACACGCCTCAGGGTGCGCGATGCCGCGTTGAGAACCGAGCAGTCCAAGGCCCGAGCACGTGAAGGGTGAAGAGTGAAGAGTTGGGAAAGTTTCCCCGAATTGCCGTGCATTCACTTTTGCGCTTCACACTTCACGTCTTCACACTTCACTTGCTTTAGTAAGGATCGGCGCCGACTGAGAACGCAGAGCTGCGACGGTTATTGGCACGGCACCCTAGTCCTGTTCGAGCGCCGGCTTCGCCGGCGCCCCCCCCTCGGGGGAGGTTGGGCCTCCCTCGATCGGCTTGTCCGGTCGAGGTGGACGGGGGCAATTGGGCGGGCCCCCCTCCGAGGTCGAGCTCCGGACGACAGACAGCCCGGAAGTTGCACCACTTGCAGAGGCGGAGCTCCTCGGTCTTCTCGAAGTCCTCCATGACGGCCAGGTTCAACGACGGATCTCTCAGCCATGCCTTCATGGACCGGATAGAGAGACGCAGGCGATCCATCACCTCCGAGAGCTTTGCCTCGTCCCATGGGATCGCCCTCACCGTGGGTTCACGGAGGTTAACCTCGAAGAGATCCACGCGGGCAGGCTCGGCACCCAGCACTTCCTGGGCGTAGAGCGCGTAAATCCCGAGCTGAAACGCGCTCATCTCGCCATTTCCCCCGCCCGTTTTCCAATCCACCAGCGCCAATCGATCTGCGCTGGTCCAGTAGCCGAAGTCCGGCGCGCCATAGACGGGAGTCCCTTCAAAGTTGAAGGCGCGAATCTCCTCGATCAAGATCCAGCGGTCGAGCGGCGTCTGGCGGATGTCACTCAAGAGATCCAGGCGATAGAAGTTCCGGAGGCAGCGCGCGAGGTGGTCGCGGAGCTGCTGCCACGTCTCGTCGCTCACCGTGATCGAGTACTCGTGCTCAAAGAGGGCGCCACCCTTCGGGTCGTCCCAGTAGCGGCGATGATGTGAGGCTTTCCACTCACGGCGCATCCGCTTCACGATCTCAGTGATCAGCCATGTCTCCGGAAGCGGGCTGCCGGAGCGGAGCGCGCGCAGCAACAGCTCGATCCCTTCGTGCACGAGTTTTCCCGCCCACTGCTGCCGCGAACTCAGCTGCTTGAGCACATAGAGGCGTCGGACCTCAGCGTCGGCATCCGGCTCCCACCCACCCCAGCTTCCGTAGTAATGGTAGTAGTACTTCCGCCGACACTCCTGGAAGAGGTTATCCCGGGAACGGGACCACGAGAAGCCGTTGACCAAGTCCGGCACGCCCACAGGATACCGGCCATCCGCTGTCGAAGCAAGCGCTGACCGGGGGGGCAAGCGGGCCCTGTCTGCTTGATCTTCGGCAGCGCGCGTGATAGGAAAGTGGGCATGGCGAAGAAATCAGACTCGCTCACGCTGACCTGTCCGTGCTGTAACTCCCGGCTGCTGATCGACCCCTCGCTCGGAGTCGTCATCAGCCATGAGCCACCCCCGAAGACCAGCCACGACCTCGGCCAGATCCTCAAGGGCCTCGGCGGGCAGGCCGCTGAGCGCGACCAGAAGTTCAAGGAGAAGATGAAAGCCGAGCAGCAAAAGGGCAAAGTGCTTGACCGGAAGTTCCAGGAGGGGATGAAGAGGGCCAAGGACACGCCAGACCCTCCTCGGCGTCCTTTCGATTACGACTGATGGGTGACCTGCTCGGAGACGTCTTAAAGCAGGTCAGCCGTTCCTTTTACCTTTCGCTCGCCGTCCTCCCGTCTTCGCTCCGCAGTCCCATCGGCCTCGCGTACCTCTTCGCCCGAGCTGCGGACACGATTGCGGATAGTCGTTTGATCGAGCGGGAAATCCGCATCACCAACCTCGATGCGCTCCGGTCCGAGCTGGACTCGCCCGTGCCAGGCCGTCTGGCAAACATCGTGAGTGCCGCAACGGGCCCACAGCGAATTCCGGCGGAGCGAATGCTGTTGGAGCGGCTGGCGGACTGCTTTTGCATCTACCGAGCGCTCCAGCCGTTCGATCGCGAGCGGGTT
>DATEAO010000341.1:0-10802 GCA_035288345.1 Candidatus Methylomirabilota bacterium
GATGAGAAATCCCTGGGCCGAGGCGAAAGAACATCGAGGCGCCCCTCTCTCATCTGCCGCTCCAGCTCCGATCGAGCCGAGACACACCGGCCAGAAGGTCGGCCGCAACGACCCCTGCCCGTGCGGGTCCGGGAAGAAGTATAAGAAGTGCTGCCTGCTTAAATCCTCCTAGTGCCGCGACGATAACCGTCGCACCTCTGCGCTGATTTCCCAAAGACCAGGCTCGAGGTCCGGGGACCGCGAGAGGTTTGACTCTAGTGAACGAGCCCCGAATCCCGAACCCCGACCGCCCTGCATTCCGGCTTGACATTCGCTTGCCGTCTCCGTAGAGTTTCGCCATCACTTGAAACGTACCGGTTCGTTCTCTTTGGGGGTATGAAGTGGGGCGGCGATCATTACGAGCCGAGCACGTGACCGCAAAGCGCAGTCCTGCCATCCGCAAGCGAGTGCTTATTGTTGACGACAATCCTGGAATTCGTGAAACGCTGAGCATCGCGCTCAGCGTCCATTGTCAAGTGCTCACAGCCGCTTCGATCGCCGATGCACTTTCGACCATGCGAGGGAATTCCATTCACCTCGTCGTGCTCGATTACTGCTTCACTGACGGCCCTGGCGACCAGGCCCTTCGACTGATCAAGCAGACCTGGCCCCCACTTCCTGTCATTGTCATCACGGGCTACGGATCCGAGTCGGTCTGCGCTCATCTGTTTAGGCTCGGCGCGCGCGATTATTTCTCCAAGCCCTACGATATCAACGACCTGGTCTGGAGGGTGAAGGAGCTCTTGGCACTTCCCAAGGGGCGTGTGAGACGCAACGCGCTCAGCTCGCTCCCCTCAGCCTCACCGCGAGAAAAAGCCGCCGCGGTTCATCCCGGAATCCAGCGCGCCCTCTTGTGGATTCATACTCGCTACGCTGAGCCAGTTTCCATGGAGGCCGCCGCGAAAGAGGCTGCGCTCAGCCCCTTTCATTTCTGCCGCCTGTTCAAGGCAACTGTCGGGATCGGATTCCGTGACTATCTGGCTCGGCTCCGAATCGAGAAGGCTAAAGAGCTTCTTCGAGACCGGCAAATGAGCGCGACCGATGCCTGTTACGCGGCGGGATTCACCGAATATTCCAGTTTTTACGAAGCGTTCCGCCGCGTGACCGGCCAGTCCCCCCGGACTTGGCGTTGGACGCTGATGTCCAACAGCTCTCCCGCAACTTCACCAATATAAATAGCAAGAAGTCCCAAGACACCCGCGTTTATTTCTTGTAATGTACGTGCCACTCGCTGGCGCGTGAATAGAAATCGCTCGCCGTCGAGGGGTGCTGTTCACCGACCCGCACGTCGTGGGTGGGCAATGAAGTGTAGGAAGGGAAGTCGGAGTTTAGTCCTCGCGCTGCTCGTTCTTCTGCCGCTCTTCGTTGTCTCCCCCGCAGCCGCAGAGACGGTCTATGTCTATGATGACCTGGGGCGGCTCATCGCTGTGATCGATCAGGCGGGCGATACCGCCCTCTACAGTTACGATGTGGTCGGAAATTTGCTGTCCATCTCGCGGCAAGCCTCCTCGCAAGTATCCATTATCGAGTTCAGACCAAAGCGTGGCCCGGTCGGCACCCCGGTCACCATCTTCGGCACCGGCTTCAGTACCACGCCGAGCCAGAACAGCGTCACCTTCAACGGCACGGCCGCGACGGTCACCTCGTCCAGCGCGACAGAGATTGTGGTGAGCGTGCCAGCCGGCGCGACCACCGGGCCCATCGCTGTGACCGCGCCGTCAGGCTCGACCACGAGCGGGGCGCCGTTTACCATCACCGCTGCCACCGATGCACCGACCATCACGAACTTCACGCCGACCATCGGGACTCCTGGCACCGCCGTCACGATCAACGGCACCAACTTCGAGACCACGCCAACCCACAACAAGGTTGGCTTCAACTCAACTCGTCCAATCTATGCCACGGTCAACTCTGCGGCTCCCACCACATTGGGCGTGACAGTACCCCCGGGGGCCACTTCCGGCCGGATCGCTGTCGCCACGCCAGCGGGCCAAGCCACCAGCAGTGGCGATTTCTTTGTCCCGCCTGGTTACCCTGGTTACTACACTGCTGCTGACGTCGTATTCACCGGACGTATGGTGATCGGTGGGAGCAGCTTCACCGGCAGCTTCTCGGTGGCCAATAAGATCGGCATGGTCGTCTTCGACGGAACGATCGGCCAGAACGTGGGCCTCGGCGTCTATCCGACGACGTGGGGTACGGTCTACGTGTATCGTCCCGATGGAGTTCAGTTGGTGTATCGGGTCATCGTCGGAGTCGGTGGAGCGCTCTACATGCCCACTCTTCCGATGACGGGAACCTACACGATCGTGTTTGTGGCTCAGTACGCTGGCAATGTCACGCTCACCCTGTCGGAGGAAGTGACCGGCACCATCGCGGTTGGAGGGCCGTCCGTGACGGTAAGCGTCCCCCGCATAGGACAGCGCGCCAGGATCACCTTCAGCGCCACGGCGGGACAACGGGTGAGTGTTGGCGGGACAGCAATGACGCTCTCTGGAGGGACTGCATACTTCCTCGCTCCCGACGGAACGACGCTGACTTCGGCGGCGATCTCAGGCTCCTGGGCGATCGACGCGGGGCCGCTCCCGACAACGGCTACGTATGCGATCCTGATTGAACCATCTATCTCCTCCACTGGAAACGTGACGCTGACCCTATCCGAAGAGGTGGCCGGTACGATCACCATCGGTGGGCCTTCGGTCGTGGTAAGCATCACCCGGCCCGGCCAGCGCGCGCGGCTCAGCTTCAGCGGCACGGCCGGACAGCGGCTCAGCCTTGGCGTCACAGCGAGCACGCTAGGCGGTTGTGCCACGACCATCTATAAGCCGGATTCAACGACACTGGTCTCCAGCTTCTGCAGCTCGCCAACCGGGATCGATACCCCGGCGCTGCCGACTACAGGAACGTATCAGATACTCATCGACCCAAGTGCGGCCAACACTGGCAATGTGACACTCACTCTTTCTGAGGAAGTGACTGGCACCATCACGGCTGGTGGCCCGTCAGTAGTAGTGAGCATTGCCCGGCCAGGGCAACGTGCGCGGATCACATTCAGTGGCACGGCGGGGCAGCGCGTCAGCCCGTACATGACAGGTGCGACAATTACCAGCGGGAACGTCTACGTGCTGAAGCCCGACGCCACTACGCTCTCCGGGCCATTTTGGTTCATGCCCTGCTGTGCGAACTTTGCAGAACCCACCACCCTTCCCACAACCGGCACCTACGCGGTATTGGTGGACCCAGACCAGGCCTACACCGGGAATGTGACCATCACGCTATACGACATCCCACCAGATATCACCGGCTCAATCACGATCAACGGGCCTGCGGAGCACGTCACGATTCCCAATCCGGGACAGAGAGCTGATCTGACGTTCAACGGGACCGCCGGGCAGCAGATCACGATCCGGGGCACCAACAATACGATGTGTCCCGCGGTGACGTTGCTCAAACCTGTGGGCGGTGTGTGGTGGGGGGGCCAGTGCAACCCGACGTTCACGCTCCCCACCACTCTGAGTAATACTGGCGTGCATACCATCAGGCTTGACCCGACAGGAATCAATACGGGAAGCGTCGATGTGACGGTGACAAGCCCATGAAGACTCGAAGCGCGAGGTTGATCAGCTTCTTGCTCTTGGTAGGCATCGCGTTGCTTCCATCAGCGTCTGGCCCGCAGAGCCCTGACGAGGTGAGGGCTGGAAGTGGGTACACCGCCACGCTCCTTCCCGATGGTCGTTGGCTGCTCCTGGGTGGTGAAGATCCGCAAGGCCCTCGGGCCACAGCGGAGATCTGGGATCCGAGAACTCAGATCACCACGCGGCTCACTACATCACTCCAGAATCCTCGCGCGTGGCATACCGCGACAGTGCTGCCTGATGGGACGGTCCTCATCATTGGCGGCGTTGGCGCCAAGAGTCGTCTCGTCGGCGACGTCGAGCTTTTCCACCCTGAAACAGAAACCTTTGAACCGCTGAACGACACCGGTTTGACCGCACGGGCCTATCACTCCACGACGCTGCTCACCGACGGTCGCGTGCTGATTGTTGGCGGCATCTCCGACACAGGCGAGACAGTGGCCACTGCAGAGTTGTGGTCGTTCCAAACTCAGCAAACTGAGCCCGCGAGCGCCACGCTGGCCGTCGCCCGTCGGCGGCATAGTGCCACATTGCAGTCTGATGGCTCGGTGTTGATCTGGGGCGGTGTCAATTCAAACGGAACACCGATCACCTATGGTGAGACGTTCAATGCCAATGAGGGCGCCTTTTCAACAACAAGCAATGTCCTGAACGCGCCGAGCGCGTCTGATTCTCCCCAAGTTTCAGCCTCGGTACCCGCAGCCGGTGATCGAGACGTCCCGAGCGATGCGGTCATCGCCCTTCGCTTTTCTAAGCCGCTGCAGGTCGAGACCCTGACTCAGCAAACCGTCACACTCACGGGACCGGCCGGGTTGGAATCGGTGTCAGTCGTGGCAGCCGAGGGCGGGCGTTTGCTCTTCGTAACTCCACGCGCATCACTTCTGCCTGGTTCTAGCTACACACTTCGCGTGAATGGTTCTATCGATACCAACGGGCTCTCGCTGCCGCTGACTGAGATCAGCTTCTCCACGGAGCTGCCGTCCACCGAGTCGCATCAAGGACAGGGAATGGGCCCATTCGGGCGCTTCGTTTCCGATCACAGTAGCTTCACGCACCGCGGGCCGCACTACGAGGTCAACAAGCCCGGCCAGCCCGCTGAGCTTGACGATTGGGAATGGAAGGGCGAGCGCCGGAACGGCAAGCCCTACTCGCCGTGGCAGTCACTACCGCCACTTCAGGCTTCACCGGGCGTCACCGCGCTCGCAGGCCAGGTCCTCAATCTGAACGGGCAGCCGCTCGCTGAAGTCACCCTCCAGGTCGGAAACCGGACTGCCCAGACGGACCGATCAGGACGCTTCCTGCTCACTGGGATCCCTTCCGGCGACCAGATCCTCATCATGGACGGCTCGACAGCCAACCGTCCAGGCAAGTCCTATGGGATCTTCGATTACTACCTGGACATCGAAGCCAGGCAGACCAACGTTCTGCCTTTCACGATTTGGATGCCGCTCCTTGACACCAAAAACGCAGTGCCCATCCCTGTGCCCACGCGCCAGGAGGTGGTCGTCACGTCGCCACGCATTCCTGGCCTCGAAGTCCGAATCCCAGCCAACGTCATCTTGCAAACCGCGGCCGGCCCACTGACCTGGATGTCGCTCACCCAGATTCCCGTGGATCGGGCGCCGTTCCCGCTTCCAGAGGGCACGCAGTTCTTCTTTACCCCGCAGGCGCATGGCGCCCTCGTGCAACGACCGGACGGGAGCCCAAGCCCAGACGGAGTCCGCTTCATCCTGCCGAACGTCGAAGGGCTGGCCTCTGGCGTGCGGACGAACCTGACAGGATACGACGCCCAGAAGGACGGCTGGTATGTCTACGGCCAGGGAACCGTGTCACGCGATGGCACGCAGATCATTCCCGACCCGGGCGTGGAGTTTCACCGAGTCACCTGCGTATTCATCCTTGGTGGACAGAACATCGCCCCTGCGCTGAACCCGGTCCTTGGAGGTCCTCGAGTCACCGATCCCGTCGATCCCGCCACCGGCCTGTTCATCATGCAGAAGGTTGACCTTATCGTGCCCGACGTGATCCCCATCGTGATTCGCCGCACTCACCGCCAAGCCGAAGTCTACTATCGACCCTTCGGGTGGGGAGCGAGCCACGACTACCAGCTATACCTGGTCGGGGACTATGGCGCCTATACCTATGCCGATCTGATGCTCGGAGACGGCGCTCGCGTTCGCTACAACCGCATCTCCCCCGGCACGAGTTACACCGACGCGGTGATGGAGCACACCGCGACCCCGACTAAGTTTTACAAGTCCCGCATGACGTGGAACAGTACTCGTCCGGGGTGGGATTTGAAGTTCCAAGACGGGACCATCTACCGCTTCATCAGTGGAAACCCCGCCTCCTACTTATCGGAGATCGAAGACCGCTACGGAAACCGGCTCACGATTGCCCGCATCTTTCCGAACAACCAGCGAATCGGCAGGATTACCTCGCCCGGTGGACGCTGGGTCGATTTCACCTACGACGCGAGCTATCAGCTCACTCAGATTCGGGACAATACCGGGCGCGCGGTGAACTACACCTATGACACCAATTACAACTTGCTGACGGCAACTGACCCGTCTGGTGGAGTCACCCAATACACCTATGACGCGAACCATCGCATTCTGACGATCAGAGATGCGCGGGGCGTCGTATACCTCACCAACGAGTATGACGCGGCCAGCAGGATCATTCGGCAGACCCAAGCCGACGGCACCACGTATCAGCTTGCCTACACCCTCGATGTGAACGGCAAGATCATCCAGACCGACGTGACTGACACCCGCGGCTTTGTGCGGCGGCTCACGTTCAATGCGAATGGCTACGTCCTCACCGACACGCGCGCCCTCGGGACACCAGTCCAGCAAGTCATCACATACATGCGCGACTCGGCCAATCGTGTCACCTCCGTGACCGATCCCCTGGGCCGCCGCACTGATTCCACCTACGATGTGCAGGGGAATCTGCTGACTCTCACGAGGCTGGCCGGGACGCCTGAGGCGGTGACGACCAGCTTCACGTATGAGGCCACGTTCCAGCAAGTGGCGAACGTGACGGATCCGTTGAATCACACGACGACGTTCGGCTATGATGTAAAAGGTAACGTGACCAGCATCACCGATCCGCTGAGCAATCAGACGACGCTCGCCTACAACACGGCTGGCCAGCCGCTGTCCGTCACGACACCCGCAGGGACAACCGGCTTCACGTATGATCGGCAGGACCTGGCAACCATCACCGATCCGTTGGGGAATACGACGACGCGATTCACCGATGCGCTCAGTCGTGTGCTTGCGGTGACCGATCCGCTCGGGCGCCAGACACGCTACACGTACAGTCCGCTCAATCAGGTCACGCAGTTCAAGGACATGCTCGGTGGGATCACGCAGTTCAACTACGACGCGAATGGAAACCTGCTCAGTGTCACGGACGCGAGGAACAATGCGACTAGCTACGCCTACAGCAACATGGACCGGGTGACGAGCCGAACTGATCCGCTGCTGCGTGCCGAGAGCTACAGCTACGACAACGACGGCAATCCGACCAGCTTCACGGACCGCAAGAGCCAGGTCACCTCGTCCACCTACGATGCGCTTGGCAGATTAACCCAGGCGACCTACCAGGATAGCTCCATCACGAGCTACACGTACGACTCCGGAAACCGCCTCACGCAAGTGGTGGACTCGCTCTCCGGGACGATCACGCTGAGCTATGACAATCTGGATCGTTTGATTCAGGAGACGACGGCGGTGGGTTCGGTGGGCTACACCTATGATGCGGCAGGAAGAAGAACGAGCATGACCGTGGCGGGCCAGCCCACGGTCAGTTACGCCTACGACAATGCCGATCGATTGACCTCGATCACCCAGGGTAGCTCGGTCGTGAGCTTCGCTTACGACAACGCGAACCGCCGCACCTCGCTCACGCTGCCCAACGGCCTCATCACCGAGTACTCCTACGACGCCGGCTCGCGCCTGACCGGGCTCACGTATAAGCAGGGGAGCACCACGATCGGCACGCTGACCTATACCTACAACGCGGCAGGCGAGCGCGTGGGAGTGGGCGGCACCTGGGCCCGCACCGGCCAGCCCAATGCCGTCGCCTCAGCCACCTACAATGCGGCAAATCATCAGCTCACCTTCGGCGGCCAAACGCTCACCTACGATCAGAACGGAAATCTCACAAGCGATGGCACGAACACGCTTACCTGGGACGCTAGAAACCAGCTTGTTGCAATTAATGGTGCGAGTGTTTCGGCAGGTTTTTCGTACGATGCGTTCAGCCGGCGCACCGGGAAAACGATTAACGATTCGACGACAAACTTTGTCCACGACGGCGCGAACCCAGTACAAGAGGTCACCGTTGGAGGCACCGCAAACATTCTGACCGGTCTCGGCATCGACGAGTACTTCACGCGCACAGATGCAGATGGAACGAGGACTTTCTTAACTGACATCCTCGGCTCGACGGTGGCGCTCACTGATCAGGCAGGCGCCTTGCAAACGCAATACGCGTATGAGGCCTTTGGAGCAACGACCGTGAACGGCACACCCACGACGAATCCTATTGGCTGGACCGGCCGAGAGCTTGACGGGACCGGCTTGCAGTTTCTGCGTGCCCGCTACTACCATCCTGGCCTTGCTCGGTTTATTTCGGAAGATCCTATCGGCTTCGCAAGTGGTGACGTCAATCTCTACAGCTACACCTGGAACAACCCCCTCTCATATGTTGATCCGCTGGGACTTGTAACAATGCCCGCTCCAGGTCCGGTTCGGGGGCGCTTTGGTGATCCCCGTGAGGGAGGTAAACGGCGTCACAAAGGTACCGATTTTCATAGTCCTAAGGGCACGTGCATCGTTGCCTCCGACGATGGTGTAGTGTTAAGGATCAACAAAGATACAGGTGGTGGAGCGGGGGGCAACGAAATTATCGTACGGAACTCTGATGGCGATATTTTCGTCTATAGCCATGCCCAACCGCTACCTGGTCTCAAACCAGGAGAGCAGGTATATGAAGGCAGGGGCATAGGGCGTAGTGACTACGGTAGCGGCAGCGCGAAAAATCGGCCCCACCTTCACTACCAATGGAAGCCTAAAGAGGCGGAGGACTATAAGGACCCGATGGAGCATTTAGCCGGAGCGCAGCCGTATCCAAACAATGCGTGTCAGCCTTCGCTGGGAGGCCAACCAATGCTGGGAGGCCGAAAAAATTAAAATGTTACCCCAAATGCACCTGGGCCTTCTGCGACTCTTGCTAGCGCTATTCTTCACTACTTTTCTAAACTTCGAGTGCGCATCTGCAGAAGAGAATAAATGGGCGTGGTTTGCCGCCACTTCGGGTATAAATGATTGGCACCTTGAAAAAGGTACCGGAACAGTGGCGATTTCTGGGACCAGGTTTTCTGCCGAGCTATATGTGAAAGACAAGAATGATAACATTCTCGCTTTTCGATTAGTAGGCACGATCAAGAGTGGGAACATCGAGGTTCTTGCTGATCGCCTGCACTCAGACGATGAACGCAGAAAGTTGCGCGGAACCTACAGACGCCTGCGCTGGACTGACTCACCAGGAGGTCGGGAAGCAATCTTACTGACAGAGGTAGGACATCCCGAGGGGCTAACGATTGGTTTGACACGCGAATTACCTAAATAAATAGCGTCCGTAGACGTAACGGACCGGTCTCCACTTTTTCTCACAGCGACGGCAACTCACCAGCTTTACGGATCGCAAGAACCAGGCGACCAGCTCGACCTATGATGCCCTCGGTCGCTTGACCCAAGTGACGTATCAAGACCGCTCAACGACGAGCTACACATACGACTCAGGAAATCGGCTGACGCAGGTGGTGGATTCGGTCTCAGGAACGATGACGTTGGGCTATGACAACCTGGACCGTCTCACGCAGGAGATCACGCCGCAAAGCACGGTCAGCTACACTTACGATGCCGTAGGCCGCCGGACCAGCATGACGGTCGTCGGACAACCCACGGTGAATTATGCCTACGACAACGCGGACCGGCTCACTTCAATTACACAGGGAAGTGCAGTCGTAAGCTTCACGTATGACAATGCGAACCGCCGAACCTCATTGACGCTGCCGAACGGGTTGGTCACGGAGTACTCCTACGCCGCCGCCTCGCGCTTAACGGGGCTCACGTATAAAGAGGGAAGCACTACGATCGGCACGCTGACCTACGGCTATAATGCCGCAGGTGAGCGCGTGCAGACCGGCGGCACCTGGGCACGGACCGGTCAGCCCAACGCCATGACGGGCGCGACCTATAACGCAGCGAACCACCAGCTCACATTCGGCTCACAGACACTGACCTATGATCTGAACGGTAATCTCACGAGCGACGGTACGAACACGTATCTTTGGAATGCAAGAAACCAGCTCGTGGCAATTAATGGTACCTCGGTTGCTAGCTTCTCTTACGATGCTTTCGGCCGCCGCGCACAAAAAACAGTTGACGGGATGACAACGAGTTTTGTGTATGATGGGTTGACTCCGATACAAGAGCTAAACGGAGCCAACATCACAAATCTCCTGACGGGCTTGAGCGTGGACGAGTACTTCACGCGTTCCAATGCGACCGGCACCCACCACGTGCTCGCGGACATTCTCGGTTCCACTGTGGCCCTAGCCAATGGCACGGGAGCGGTGGACGCGCAATACACGTACGAGGCATTTGGTAACGTGAGCGCAACCGGCACGACCAACGGAAATCCATTCTCCTATACTGGTCGAGAGGCGGACGGAACTGGCTTAGCTTACTATCGGGCCCGGTATTACAATCCCCAACTCCAACGCTTTGTCTCGGAAGACCCCATCGGTTTTGCTGGTGAGGATACGAACCTATATAGTTATGTCTTCAATGATCCCATGTCTAGCATTGATCCGTTGGGCCTCGGTAAAATCGGCGCAACAATTAAGATTGTCAAGAGAGTTGGCCATTGGCTTCGAGAGTCGCGGTTTGCCTCGATGAGGCAAGCGCAAAACACGATTCGGCGAGGCGGTGATGTAATAGCTCCTACAAAGCAGACAGCTCGTGCCATCGCCGAAGGGGCGGCGAACAAGGGCGAAAAAGTAATCCATCACGAAGCACATAAAAAAGGTTATCGCTCCCACTACCATAT